>NZ_CP038638.1 GCF_004768545.1 Cupriavidus oxalaticus
CCGCGATAACACATGGGCGCAGGCCCGAAAGGAAGCTGATGATGAAAAAATGGCCGTGGCTGCTGCTCTGGCTGAGGTATCGCGCTGGCACTCGCCGGCTGTTCCTCGCCATCCGTGACTATCAGGCCCGATCCGCCGGACCCTGTCCGCGGAGAGCCGGCGCTGCCGCCCGACCTGGTGAAGCGCGAGCCGAAACTTGATCCGGCGACTGGAGGCGCTCTCTACGCCATCGCGGCCGACGGAAATGCCGGCATCCGCGATGCCAATGCCTGTATCGACATCTACAGCGAGGTCCGGCGGCAGCTGAGCGCGGTGCCGTAGGCCCGGGGCTTACACGTCTTGGGCGAGGCGCAGGGCTTGATCGATCTGGAGGTGCCGCACGATCTCGCCCCAGATCGACGAGGTGCTCATGACCTCGGCGGGCGACATGAAGCGAAGCGAGCCCAGCTGTCGGGCGGCGCGCTCGATGTAGGCCCGATCCAGGCAATCGAAGGAACACACCCGGGTGATCGCTTCTTCGTGCTTCGTGTTGGTCGACATGACTGACTTCGGTGGTTTGGTGGAGGCCCAGATTATAGGGTTGGTGCGGCGCCGACGTCGCGTCAAAAGCAGCTGTGTTTTGCGTCAAGCTGTCTCTCGCCTCTGCATGGTCGCGTCCGTCGATACTATCCGTAACGTAATAACGAAACATAACGAAACGTAACGGAGAATGTTGTTATGGCACGGGAAGCAAGCATCACCCAGAGCAGGTCAACGCCGCCGCCGACGCGCTGCGGGCCGCCGGCACCAAGCCGACGGTGGCGGGCGCTGCGCGAGAGGACTCGGATCGGGCAGCACCACCACCGTGATGCGGCTGCTGGCCGTGTGGCAGGGCGGGCAGGTCAAGCCGGCGGAGACACCGGTCACGCTGCCGGCGGCGTTGCCAGCGCGCGCTGGTCGACTATGTCGGCCAGGCGGTGGCCGAGGGCAAGGCGGCGCTGGCCAATGACCTGGCCGAGCTGCAGCAGGTGAATGTGGATCTGGCGGTGGAGAGCGAGCGCCAGGTGGCGACGATCGAGCGGCTGGAGTCGGAGCTGGAGGCGACGCAGCGCGAGCGCGATGTGCAGCGTGGTCGCATCGTGCAGCTGGAAGAGGATCTAGCCAGGCGCACCAGGAGGTGGCTGAGGAGCATATGGAGGCGGAGCTATCGCGCACCGAACTGGCCAAGGCGCAGCTGCGCCTGGAGGCGATGCCGCGGTTGCAGGAGGAGCTGGCCGCCGTGCGTGCCGCGCTGGAGGCGGAGCGCGGCGCCCGGGCGGAGGCTGATCGGGTCGCGGCAGTCGCGCGCGCCATGCAGGAGGGGGAAACCAAGGCGCTGGTCAAGGCGGAAAAGGAACTGACCGCCGCGCACGCCGAGCTGGAGAAGCGCCAGCGCATATCTATGGCCTGAGCGACAGCCTGCAACAAGCAGCAGGCTGTCACCTATGAGGTCAACTCCAAGCTGGGCTACTCCGACGAGCAGCTGCGCCGGACACAGGACGAGCTGGCGGCCGTGCGCGCCCAGCTGGCGGCGCTCTCGCCGGCCGAGGCTGCGCCAGAAGAAAAGCCCGCCGCCGGCGTCCGCAAGCGCAAGACCGACGATGCCAAGAGCTAACCACCAGGAGACGACGATGGGCTACCAGAGCGACGAACCCGAGTTCCACCACTACCGCTGCCATCTGCGCAGCGTCCCGGGCATGTGGGCCACCTACGATGGGCACGTCGATGTGTGGGCGCCCAGCGAGGATGAGGTATTCCAACGTGCCGTTCGCCAGCTGGCGCGCACCTCGTTCCCTGATCGCCCCAGCATGTCGTCCTGGCGCCTTGATCGCATCGAGCGCCTGTAGCCTGCGCAGCCTGCAGGTCCATCGCATATATGTGTTCGACCTACCTGAATTCGGGCCCGCCGCGCGCGGGCCTTTTCACGTCATCACCCCGTCAGGCTGTTGCCGCGGGCGCGCTGCACCTGGCCGCGCGCGTCGGCCGCGTCGTCGAGCTGCAGCAGCACGGTGAGGCCGGTCGGTGTACCCCAGGCCGGCAGCGTGTCGGCGCCGCGCACCGGCAGGGTGTCGTCGCCCAGCAGCGCCTCGACCGGGGCCGCGCCCAGGCCTTCGGCCGAAAAGCCCTGGAGCAGCGCGATCAGTTCGTCGACGGTGAGGGCGACCGGCGGCAGAATCTTGGTGGTCATGGGGAATCTCCGGTTTTTAACGTAATCAGGCTTATCCGCGAAGCGGCGTATCGGGCACAAACTGGCCGGCGCGACGGGGTGTTCGGGCGCTGCGCGTGCCTTGGCCGGCGCATTTCCGCTGGCGCTGCGGTGGGCGAGTTATCGGCATTGCCCTTTGGGGCGCACTTTGGCCCGGAGCGATTTGGGGTCGGTGCGAAGTGGCGCCGGGCAAGGCTTTGCGGGCGACGCGCATGGGCTACCAGTCCTTGATGCGCCGTGGCACGCTAGTCTTCGAGGGCTCCATGTATAGGCCGGATGCCTTCGGCTCGACCTTGGCCTGTGGGTAGACTGTCAGCACCTTCTTGAGTGCGGGCAGGAAGTTCTCGCGGAATTTCTTGAGGGTCTTGGTCTCGCTGCCGAACTGCTCGTGCAGGGCGTCCCACGGGACCGTGGTCGACTTGGCCAGTGAGAAGTTGCGGTAGGTCATCCAGCAGTACAAGTCGAGCGCCATCGGAGAGGAGCGCAGCGCGCGCAGCGCACGTAGGTCGACCGGCACCGGGTTGGCCTTGGTCTCCTCAAAAAACCGTTCGCCCAGCAGGATGGTGGATTGCCAGAGGCCGGCTTGACCGGGATGGCTGGTGGACCAAAAGAGATTGGCGTTTTCGGCCACATCGAGCTTCTGCAGCTGCAGATCCTCTTCCACGGAGGCGCCGCCGATCTGTGCGGAAATGTCGGCCAGGAAGAGCCGCATCATCTGGTCGCGCAAGCGCGTGCGTGCGCCGTTCTTGCCGCCGCTGCGATGCTCGCCGATGCCTAGCTCGGCCATGAACGCTGCAAGGCTGTCGCCGAGAACAATGGTGCGCTCCTTCGTGCGAACGACTTCCGCCCCGATCCATGCGAGCATCAGCCGAGGGTAGGAGCCGTAGGGATAGCCAATGCGCTCCCACTTCCCTGCCCTGTTCTTCGCGTGGCCTTGCTTGATGATCAGGCTGGTCTTGCCGACAGTGCGTTCCCATACCTCCAGCGACCGTAGCGGCTCACGATACGGCAGGGTAGCCTGCACCAGGGTGCGGCCCATGTAGCCTGTCATGCCGGCCCGGAAGGCGTCCTCGGCCTCGATGGCGCGGGCTTCGGTCACCAGGCGATCGTCGATCGCGGGGCTCACCGCACTGCGCGGCGCGTAAATGCGCTTGCGCTTGGGCTTCGCCGGTGCTTCCGTGGGTGAAGGCGTTAGCTCGAAGGCTCCAGAAGCCTTGTCATCCATCGCTTGCACTTCCCTGCTCCTCATCGTATCGGTTGGCAACATAGCACGGTCCTGCACCCCACTTCGCATAAGTGGGGGCGCTCTGTTTTGATGTTCGGTATTTCATCAGCTCGTCGCGCGCCCTCGCGAAACGTGGGCAACCGAAGGTTGTCCACTGCAGCGATGCGCCCTACTAGCAAAGCTAAAAGTAAACCTACTGCTAAAAGCAAAACCTAGGCGGAGTTCTTTTCCCTGCTTGGTCAATGGCTTAGGTGGTGTTTTGGCCCCCACCTATGCGAGGCCATGCCCCCACCTATGCGAAAAATCGCCCCCACCTATGCGGCCTGCCCGCCCCCACACATGCGAGCGGTCGCCCCCACATATGCGGGGAAAAGTGCGGCAATCCACAGGCTTTGTCCACAGGTGCGCGCCCCCACGTATGCGAGCAAAGTGTCCCACTTGGGGACACTTTCAGGTGCCCTGTTCTAGCAGTTCCTGCAGGAAGGCCTGCAGCTTCTCGGCCTTGTCTTGCGGCAGCGCCTGGTGCGAGACCTTGATCACTAGCTCGGTGGGAGTGCGTGCGATGGTGCCGATGCGCGCCCTGCCCTGCTTCAGGATGATCGGCTTCGCGGCTTCAGACTTGTCCGCTGGCTTGGCTTCCGGCTGCTGTAGGAATGCGACCACCCGGCCCTGCTCCAGCTTGTTGTCGGCGACCAAGTCCAGTGCTTCATTCAGTCGGCCGGCGAGTGCTGGGGCATCCTTGATTGCCTGGACGATGTCGCTGGCCGCCCTCCTCCCGATCAGGTCGGGCTGTTTGCGCAGGCGCTCTGTGACCTCGTCGGGGAGGTCGCGGAATGCCAGATAGCGATACAGCTCGGACCGGGCGAGGTTCAGAGCTTTCGCTAGATGGCTGCGCTTGGGGAAGCGCTCTTCGAGCTGGCGCATGCCCTCGGCAATCTCGAAGTCTGTGAGTCCCTCTCTGTCGATGTTCTCCGACAGCGCCATGGCGGCAGACTGGCCATCATCGGCGTCGATGACGATGGCCTCGATCGTCGGCTTGTTCAGCAGGCGATGGGCGCGCAGGCGGCGCTCGCCGGCGATGATCTCGTAGCCGTCGTCGAGTGGGCGAACCGTAATGGGTTGCGTCAGGCCGATCTGTGCGATGGATTCAGCCAGGTCGCGGATACCCTCGTCGGAGAATGCCAGCCGTGGCTGGAAGCGATTCGGGGTAATTCTGTCGAGCGGGATCTTGGTGTGCTTGCGGCCGATGTCGAAGTCGTCAGAAAACTCCGCCTCGTGGTGAGTCTTCCGGTTGATCTCCGCCTGCTGCGCGAGCAGTGCCTTGAGGTTCTTGCTCACGCGGCGGCCTCCTCGGCCAGCACATCGTCGCTGACCTTGAGTTGCAGCTGCTTGGCCAGCGCGGCGGCCAGCTGACGGAACTGTCGGGCCGGCTTCGAGCTGCGATCCACGCCGTGCGTGCTGGTCTTCAGGACGGCGGCTTTCTGCACGGCGGTGCCTTGCGAGATCTTCTCGGGAAGCAGCTTGCCGAACGTCTTCTCGGCCTGGCCGGCGAGCAGCTTGCAGATCGTTTGGCGATCGTCGTACTTGATCAGCAGCGCACCAAGCATTTCGAGATCCGGATTGATGCGGCGGATCTGCGTGACCTTCTTGAGTAGATCCTCGGCGCCATAGAGGCCGTACTGGTCGCCGGCTTCGATTGGGACAATCACGTGCGTGGCGGCGGCCAGCGCGTTGCTGGCCAGCAGCTTGAGGCTGGGCGGGCAGTCGATCAGGATTACGTCAAACACCGCGATTGCAGGCTGCAGCTTGCTGCGCAGTTCTTCGTTGGGTCGAGGGGATAGGTCTTTGAGTTCGTCCTCGGCCTTGCCCAGGGCGAGGCTGCCCGAGATCAGGCTCACGCCCTCGATGGTGGTTTCCTCCTGTACGGCGAGTGGCAGCATCGAGTCGTCGCCTGTGAGCAGCTCGGCCGACGACACAGGCACTTTGGAGGGGTGAGTATTGCCGATGTGCAGCGTGGCGTTGGCTTGCGGGTCGAGGTCGACGACCAGAACGCTGTTGCCTTGGCGCGCGAATTCGCTGGCCAGGTTGACGGTGGACGTGGTCTTTCCGCAACCGCCCTTGTGGTTGACGATCGCGATGACCTTGGCCTTCTTCGTTTCTTCGCTCATGTTTTCGTGTGCGTTGTAGTGGACACGCGTGAACGATATACGTTGAAAACGTGAATGGCAAGGCGCAAATAAAAAAGTGTCCCACTTGGGGACACTTTTCTTTGTGGCGTTGCCGTCGCGCTACGGCACGTTGTTTCCGTGACTGTTCTTCCACGTGCTGAACGGAAGTCCGATCAGGCGGTTGTACCGTTGGCGTGCTTCCGTGTCTGAATCAAGCTCCGACCGTGATTGAATGCCGCACGCGTCTCGAACAACGGCGGCAGCCCGTTCTTTATCGTGCAGAGTGTTGTGCTGGAGCCAGAGCGCCGCAAAGCGGTGCGACAGGAAGCGCTGGAACTGCGGGTTGCTGCACAGGATGCTGGCAATGCGGGCGAGGGCAGGGCGGGCTGACTCCTTTTTGACGGTCATTTGATAGGAGGGGGTGATATCTGCGCTGTCCCTGGCGCTGGCGCGGCTTTCCTGTTTGATGGTCATTTGATTGGCCGCGGGTGGGATGCTGATCATGGCGCGGCCCTCCGGAACTCAACCACCCACACCCACGGGTTGGCATGCCACGCGCCGGCGCCGTTGATGCCGTTCCATAGATCGACGAATTGCTCCCGTGCTGTCTGCCCATCATCCTCATATCCATCGCCGCCTGTAGTGCTCCAGCCACGCACGCCCTCGGCGCGCGCGTCGGCCTCGCTGCAGTCGTTCAGCCGCTCGGCGCGCACGCCGGTGATTTCTAGCGTGATGCGCGACGCCCAGCGCGGCATGTGGATGGACGGCCGCCATATGGGCTGCTCGGCTTCGTAGGGGTCAAGCCCATCGGCGGCGTACACCAGGGTGCCGTGCTCGCGCGCTTCGTCCACGTCCAGGTCATCCGGCTTTAGGTATGGGCCGCGCTTCACGCGGTAATCGTCGCAGTACCAAGTCTCGCGCACCCACAGGCGGTCGCCGGGCTTTCCGTGCCGGCAGAACGGCAGGATGTAGTCGAGGTCGCGCGGGTCCACCGCCCCGCCTTCCGGCAGACCGAAAATCTCGCCGATGGCCGCGGCCGCCCGCAGTTCTTCCCGCGTCCGCTCATCGATGACGCGGCGGGTCTGCGTCTTCTTGCTGTCCAGGATGGCGCGCACCATGGCGCCGCTGAAAAGAATAGGGCGGTCAGCCATTGCTTGCCTCCTCGCTGTTGCCTAAGGCGTTCTGAATCTCTTGCAGGCTGGCGTATGCGCGACTCCACCAGTCGCTGCCGTGCTCCAGTGCGAGCTGAATCAGCCAGTGAAGGACATGGGCCTGCTCGGCCTCAGCCTTCTTGGGGATGTCGGCCCCGCCAGCGCGCAGCACATGCGCGATCTGACCACTGCGCCAGACCATCAGGCTCAGTACCTCTCGTAGTGCGGGCGTTATTTCGCTTGGGTAGGATCTCGCCGCATCCGCGTGAGCGGTCGATGCTGGTGAGGCGTGTTTCATGGTATGCAGCATGGCGGCATAGACCTGCCCGGCGGCATGCCCGTTAATGGTGTTGTCCGCGGCTGCTGCACCGTGAATGCAGGCGGCGATGCTCGGCTTTACTGGCGCCAGTGCATAGCCATCCGGCACGGCGAGCGCATCTTGTAGCCGGGCGACCTGATAGGCCAGTGCGCGGGCATGCGATACGAGTGCGTGGGCGTCCTTCCAGCCCAGCTTTCCGTGAGTCATCGCATCTCGTTCGAGGGCGTCGAGATTCAAGGGTTGTGACATGGTGCTCATTCCGAGAAAAGCGCCACCTGGCGCGGGTCAACTTCGGTAGGGGAGGGGTCGGCCTTCGCGGTGCGCTGGGCCGGCTTGTCTGACTGCATCGGCTCGGGGCGATAGACCCGGCCGCCTTCGCGTACATGCGCAAACAGGCGGCGAATCGCGTCGACTGGATTCGCGCACGCGCGGGCCTCGCCTGGAATGAATAGGCCGCTGTTGTGCGGGATCAGGTCGCTGTGTGCGCATCCCAGCTCGCGCGCCAGTTCCGTCATGGCGGCATCGATAGCGCTGGCCACGTCGGTGTTGCCTGCGGCTGCGGTGGTGATGGGCTGCTCTCCGGGCAGCACCTCGCGTACCAGCACGCGCTCGATCTCGGCCGGGCTGTGCGACCAGGCGCCGGCAGCCATGTCCATCACGCCGCGCGTGGGGCTGGTGATGGCGGCCATCCATTCGCGTGGGGCGGTCATGCGGTGGGCCTCGCGCGGTATCCGATGTGGAACCCGCCACCGTCATGCGACACATGCTTGACGTCGATACCGTGCTGCTCGCCCTCCCTTTGGCACAGGGAGGCATGGAAGAACCTGCCAAGCGCGTCTTTCCAGTCCTGGGGGATCGCGGCGCGCACCTCGCTCTCCGTTGTCCAGGCCGGGCCCGACAGGATGGTGGCGGCGATGGCCTGCTTGTACTCGGCGCTTTGGGCCAGAACAGATTGCGCCGTCTCGCGGGCGGTTAGGCCGGGGAACGGCCACGACGCATACCGCGCCACGTCAAGGATCGGTGCTGAGGGCACGAGGAGGAGGTCGGTTTGGTAGGTCATGCGGCGGTCCTCACGCAGCCAAGCTCGCGCCACGTGGCAAGCCGCGCATGAGTGCGGATCCGCCCTTTGACAACGACGTTGTTATCCAGGGCGGTCTTGGTGGCGCTCTCTGCGGTGCGCGCGCGGACGTACATGACGTGGCGCTGCGTCGGCTTCTTCTCCGGCCCGGTGGCCAGGGTCACCGCCCACGTTTTGAATTCGCGCGAAGCCCAATACTCCTGGCTCTCTCGCACCTCGGGAAATAGGTCGAGCATCGGGTGCTGGGTCATGTCACTCCTCCGAAAATAGTTCGTCGTCTTCCGGTGCAAGGCGATGCACCAGGCTGGGCAGGCCCATGTCTCGCGGCGGGGAGATCGGCCACACGCCGAGCAGTGCGCTGAAATTGAATGTGGGGCGATTCCCGTGTTGGTTCGGGCCGCCGCCGTAGGTCATGGCTTCGCGCGCGAGCTGCAGTTGCTTTAGGTCGCGGGCGCGGCAATAGATGCGGTTCCGGCTGGCTTCTTTCCGTGCAGTGCGGAAGTCCAGGGCATCACCGACTTGGCGAAGAATCTTTAGGACATTCGAGGCGCTGGTGCCGACTTCGTTGGCGAACAACGTCCCGTTGATCTCTCGGCCAGCGAGCAGCGCATCAAGTACCTTTGCTCGCGTTGTCTCGTTGAGCGGGGTTCTCATGCCGCACCCTGGTCCTTGTCGTCGTCCCGCTTTGGACCCTTCATCCACTGGTGCTGGGCATGGAGGCTGACGACGATGGCAATCAGCAGGCCGAGCGCTGAAACGATCAGTGCGATCTGGTAAGTCATGGTCGTGGGATGAAAGCGTCGACGGCCGCGTCAGCGTCGGTGCCCGTCAGGTGTGTGCCGGCGTTCGCTGACATCGGCAGGGAGATGCACGGCACGCCGGCGGTGCCGAGCTGGTCGGCCGGGACATTGCGCAGCTTTTCGTAGCGCGCGGCGTTGATCGCGAGTAGTTCGCGGCTGCCGCGCAGCAGGGCGCGTCGCGCGTGGTCGGCGACAGCCAAGTGGCTCGCGTGGCGCGCATGCAAGGCCATGGCGATGATGGCCACGCTAATCGGGTCGCCGCTGCAGGTCGCTTCGGCCAGCATCTGCGCCAGCTTCTCGACCGAGTACTCCAACGGATTGTCCAGATCGAGTCGGCGGGATTGCTTGCTGAGCCGGCGCTTCATCGCGGTGGCCAGGCGGTCGACGCGCAGATCGTCGGCGGTGTCACGCCGCACGGAAAACGTCTTGCCCTCGGGCGAGGTGGCGGCCAGTCTCAGTGCAGCTTCGCTGCCGATGCGAGCGTGGATGCTGTTGCTCGAAAAGGCGGGGGATTCGCGGCGGGCGCTCATGCTGCGACCTCGCAGAACTCGGCCTCGCCGATCACGCGGTCGAGGAGGTCAAAGGCGCGGAAGCAGTCGCGGGTCACCATCACCTGGTGGTCGATCTCGCGCAGCGCGATGCCGCCTTCCGGGCCGAGATCCGGCAGCTGGGCGTCGCGCAGATGCACGATGATGCCGCCGCGCTCGGCGAGGATTTCTGCGTCGACGCGGTCGCGGATATGGGTCACCACCACGTGATGGCCGCTCAGTTCGTCGACCAGCTCGTCGGTGATGTGCTTGGTTGAGGTGAAGGCGTGGGCGCGCGCGAGATAGTCGGCGACAACATCCTGGCCGACGCCGGGGCGGCCGGTGAGTCCGATCAGCATGGTTGCTTCCTTTAGTCGAGGTCGTTTGCCTGCAGGCGCTTGATGTCGACGGCGGGGCTGGTGGCGGGGCGCGGGCGCTTTGCCCGCTTTGCCGCCAGCCGGGCCTTGACCGAGGCGATGAGCTGCAGGCGGATATGGGGGGTGCAGACGGCGTCTTCGGGGCGGCCGCTGCCACCGATGCGAATGAACTCCGCCATCAGGGCTTCGCGAGAGTAGGGCAGGGGCCGCAACGCTTTACGTCCGCAGGTATTGGGTGGGTTCGCTGTCGAGGTCGCGCTCGACGGCGTAGGAGTGCGCCAGCAGCAGCACGGCGGCGATGGCAATCCAGAGGGCGGGGCCTTTGCAGTACTTCTTGATCATGTCGGTCTCCAAAAAGTGGGTAGCCGAATATTAGAAGTTCTGATTGAACCGCGCAAGAGTGTTTCTAATGAAGTGGCGTTGACATATCTGAGCAGTGCTTAACTCAGATGTGAAAAAGATTCAGATCGACCAAAAGCTGTTGCGTATTAGTAACGCTCCTAAAAGGATACAATACGGCACATTTGCGACGTCTCAGCAAGCATACATGTAACAATGTGTGTAAATGTCGCAACACATAGTGTGGTACTCCGCTCAACTATTTCTCGTTACCGTCGCGCCCATGGACGACAAAGTGATGATTCCGTGGGCCCGCGTCGCGACGCTATTGGCGAGAGCTGGGCGGCGCCAGACCTGGCTGGCCAAGCAACTGAACGTTTCCAGTAACGTGGTCGTCAACTGGAAGAGCCGCGGCGTGGTGCCCGCTGGCCGTGCGACGAGCGTGGCCCGGGCCTTTGGTGTAACGGTGGAGGCGTTGATGGCGGCGCAGCTGGAGGCGCCCAAGATGAGCCAGGCCGGTGTGCGGTTGGTGCAGCGGCTGGGGGAGTTGGATCGGAGTGGACTGCTGACGAAGCAGACAGAAGGGGCCTTGATGGCTTTCCTTGACTTGGTGGAAAGCGTGGCCTCGGGCGCGCAAACAAAGGGCCGCACGTAGCGGCCCTTTTTGTTACAGCGGCATGCCGGAAAACACCACCACGCCGCAGATATGGTGATCGGCTTCGAGCCGGACGTACCTGGGTTGCCAGGTCGGATTCAGTGCTTCGAGGAACAGCTCACCCTCCTCGATGGTCAGCCTTTTGAAGGTGGCTTCGTTGCCGTTGCGCGCGACGATCACGAACTTGCCGGGGACGGCTTCAATATCCGGATTCACGAACAGCAGCGTGCCTTCAGGGAAGGTGTGGCGCGCCTCTCCTGGCGCCGTCATCGACGTGCCGCGGACCCGCAGCACGAACCCTTTCTCGCCCAAATCGAAAGGGCAGTAGTGCCATGCCGCCGCCTCTTCCCGTACAAAATTTTCGCCAATCACCGTCCACATCCCCGCTTGCACCCATGAAATTTCCGGGTACTTCCTCGGGCGCAGATCTGGGCCGGCCTCGAAGTTGTCCCCAATTGCAGGGGGATTGTAAGCCTCCACTTCATTAGCACTTCTTTCGTGCCCGTTAGGGTTTTCCCTAACTTGGTGATTCTTGCTAATCTCTGTCAGGGCGCCGGTGAGACGTGGGCTTATCTCCTCGGGGCGCGCGCCGATGGCGTTGCATATCGCCACCAGTGCCTTGAGGTTGATGGGGATGATCCCGCGTAGATACTGGCCTACGGCGCTTTGGCCGCCTAAGCCGGAGACGGAGCCGAGCCATATCTGGGTCGGGCTTTCTCCTTTTTCCTTGCACTTGGCCTTGTAGTCCTGCCAGGCCGCATTGAGGCGGGCCGCGTCGGCTTTTTCATCGTCTGTAAGGGAGCGTTTCGGTACGGTAGCCATAGCGGGATTTTATTAGAGTCTCTGATAGAGACTAGGGGAAGGCGATTAGAAGCGCTCTTGACCATATGGATTAGAACTTCTAATATCACGCCCCATGGATCTTCATACCTACCTCATCCAGAGCGAACGGACTCAGCAGGACTTCGCTGCGGCCCTCGGCGTTTCGCAGTCTCTGATCTGCCATTGGGCGCGGCGCAAAGCCCTGCCTTCGCCGGCCTGGTGCGTGTCGATCGAGCGCTTCACGGAAGGCCGCGTTTCGCGGACGGACCTCAGGCCTGATGACTGGCGCGAGATCTGGCCAGAGCTGACCTGGCCGTCGGCGTGGCAGGAGTGGGGGAGTGAGCAGGCGCTGCCGCTGGCGGCGCTGCATGGTGACGGGCGCGGTGGCGGTCCAGCGCTTTGCGCTGCGCCGGCGTGAGGCGCTTGAGGAATTTCGGCTTCGGCTGATGCATTGATTTTCTCCCTGAGCACGCGGTCATGTTGCCGCGTTTGATCCGAACTGTAATCGCTGTGCCGCGTGCATAACACGGCAAAAATTCCGAGGGTTTACCGATGACGTACCAGTACTCCGACATCGACCAGCATGAGGCGCTCTACAACGTGGCGCGCCGCTATCCCGGTGGTGGTATCGAGGCGCTCGCGCATGCGATGACCGTCCGCCTGGGTAAGCAGGTCTCGCCCAACGTGCTGCGCAACAAGCTGCGCCCCGGCATCACCTCTCATGCGCTTAACGCGGAAGAGTTCTCGTTGGTTGTCGAGTTGTGCGAAGAGGCTGGTGTCGACGGGGCCAAGATCCCGGTGCATGCGCTGTGCATGCGTCACGGCATGGTGGCTGTGGAGCCGCTGCCGGCCGGCGCGATCGCCACGGTGACCGATCTGATGATCCATCTGGGCAACGTGTCGCGGGAGTTCGCTGATGCGGTCAAGGTGGTGACCGACGGGGCCGATGACGGCAAGATCAAGCCGCATGAGGCCGAGCGAATCCAGAAAGAGGTCATGGATCTCGTGCGCGCGGCCATGGCGCTTAGCCAGGCCACCGCCCGTGCCGCGGAGCAGGCGGAGGGTGGTGACGAATGACGACACGCGTGGATGTGGCGCCGCCGATTAAGCGGGCATCGCCTGGTGGTGGGCGTCGGGTGTTGCGGCCGAGGCGTCCGCTTACCGAGCGCGAGCTGGACAAGGTCTTTCCTCGCATCAAAAAGCGCATCCTGAAAGGCGGCGAGCCTTTCGGGGTGTTTGCCATGAAGCGTGGCCACGGCCGCACCTTCGTGCTGCTGGGGAAAAGCTCGCCCGAGTTCTCTGTCCAGCTGCGCGTCAACGAGGCGCGCCAGCACCTGGTGGCGATCTACGACGGCACCACGAATCTCGGCTACGTCTGGGATGACCTCACCTCATTTGACCGGCCTGCGGAGCGCAGCGCCCCGGCAAAGGCTTCGTAATGGCATCGATCAAACTCAACCAGTTGGAGCTGGACGCGCTGTCCGGGCTCAGCCACGCGGCATTCCGTCTCTACGTGGCCGCCATCCGTCCGCGCATGGACTTCGCCACGGGTCTCGTCGGCAAGCGTGTGGGCATTTCGTGGCAGGCATTGCGGGAGTGGATGTATGTGGAGGCGCGTCCGGGCGTCAAGGCCGTGACGCACACTGAATCGACGGTGCGCCGCCTGGTGAAGCAGCTGGTCAAGCATGGTCTCCTGCGTGAGATCGGCGACCGCTTCCGCATCGCCTTTGCCTGCCCGCTCGCCGACAGGGGTTCTTTCGCCCAGAAAAAAGCCGACAGAGGTTCGACACCCCCCGCAGAGGGCGGGAATGCCAATGCTGACAAGGCTTCCGGGGAGATTGGCGAAACGAACGAAACGAGCAGGGCCGACACACATCTGACTACCGGTATTAAAAACACCCCCCCAACCCCCCCACGCCGTCGGCGCGGGAGGGCTGAACAGCCAATCGACCCTTCCGCACCTGCGGTGCGAAAGGACGATAACCCCTCTGACGAAACACCGGCCGGCACGCAGGCGGCATCGTCCTCAGAGGAGCGCCACGAGTCCGCCGAGTCGGTGGGATTGAACAGGCTTGCGGAAACGAGGCCGGAGGCTGGTTTTGTGTGGGAAGCACATCTGGCGTGGCCGGTCGATCTGACGCAGGGCCAGCGGGCCAACATTGCGCGAATTCTGCATCCGGTACCCGAAGCGCTGCGGCAGGTCGCGATGGACGAATGGCGGGGCCGTATGGCCTTGGGTGATCTCGGGAATCCGGTCGGCTGGCTGCAAGGCCTGGTGAAGCGCATCGAGGCGCCGGACTTCGCGGCGTTCTATGCCGACGAGGTGCGGCGCAAGCGCGAGGCGGCGGCGCAGGTGCTGGTCGAGCAGAACGCCCGCGACGCGGAATTCGCGGCCATCGTGGCCAAGTATGGCAAGGGTCCGTATCCGAAGGGCGTGCTTGCCACGCTGACGAAGATGGGCAAGCGGGCGCTGGGGGTGGTCAATCACGGGAGGGGCTGATGCGCGCAGAAAAGGGTACGGGGCAGAGTGACAACGAGTGGGTGACCGAGCGACTTTATTCCTGGGGCGCGTGGGCCGCGCGCGGCAACCAGCGCAACGGCTATGGTGAAAGCTGCCTGACGCTGGAGGAGATTCGCTCGATGCCGGTGCGCGCCTACATCCCGGTGTCGGAGCCTGAGTGTGATCGCACGCATGAGGAGCTACGCAAGCTGCCGCTGGAGTGGTTCCAGCTCGCTGGTCTGGTCTACATCAGGCAGATGCCGGTTCATCTCGCGGCGCGCGAGCTGGGGATGAGTCGCGCCAAGGCCTATCGCGTGCAGGAACTGGTTTTGAAAGGGCTCGAATTTCTCATTAAGAATCCGGGACTTAAAGACCCCCCCTTGCACCGACTATTGAAAACGTGAGAAAACGCCAGTACATTTCTGGCACGCTGTGGTTTCAGTGCGTGCAGCAAAACGAAAGCCCGATCCGGTTCTGACTGGTCGGGCTTTTTGCATTCCTGGCGTTGGGTGGGCGTCGGGTGGTGCAGTCGGTGCGCATGCATTGATGTCTCGGTGTCTCCCTGTCCCGCCGAAAGCGGGCGTTCCGTTGGGCCGGTGCGATTGTCTCCCGCACCGGCCCAATTCTTTTCCAGCCTATGCCGAAAAAAGCGCCGAAACCATGCGGGCGCCCTGGTTGCCGTCGCTATGCGGTGGACGCGGGCTACTGCGCTGAGCATGCGCAAGCCAAGCGCGTGGACGAAAACGCCAGGCGCGGCAGCGCGGCCAGTCGCGGGTACGACTCCAAGTGGCGGCGCGAGCGCGAACAGTATCTGCGCGAGAACCCGCTGTGTGTGCGGCATCTGGCGGAGGAGGCAGTCGTCGCATCGATGGTGGTCGACCACATCATCCCGCACCGAGGCGACATGAAGCTCTTCTGGCGTCGCAGCAACTGGCAGGCGCTGTGCAAGCCGTGCCACGACCGCAAGACGGCGACTGAGGATGGCGGCTTCGCCAACCGGGTCCGGCTGGCGCGGCCCGCACCATGATGGGGCCGCGACGGGCCGGGTAGGGGGGGTGGGGGTTTTTTCTAGCCGTCGACCCTCCGGGACCGCGTGCCAGGCGTCCATTTTCGGGGAGCAATTTTAGGAAGGGGGGGGGTTAAAGAATCCGCCTCATAGGGAGCCTGAAAAACGGTGAAGACCGTTTTTGATGGCTCGCGCGAATTGGAGCCTTCTATGGGCCTGAATGACACCGAATTGCCCGGTGGCGAGGCAGGAATGCCCCCGGCGCCGTCCGGTGCCGGTGATAAGCAACTTCGCTCGCCGGCGCCACCGCCTGGCACGCAGCTCAGTCCGCGCGAGCGCAAGGTCTGGGACTACATCTGCGCCGCGCTGCGCGACGCCGGCCTGCCGCACCTGACCGCGGGCATCGCGATTGCCGTCGTGTGCAAGACCTTCATCCGTTGGGTCAACACCGAGCTGGAGCTGCAGAACTTCGAGGCGTCCAACGGCGGCAGTTACTTCATCAAAACGAAGACTGGTTTCGATCAGCCGCATCAGCTGTTCTATGCGGCTACCAGTCTGAAAAAGGAGCTGCTCACATGGTTGCCCGAGAGCTGCCTGACCCTGCCATCCTCGGTGATGGCCCGGGCGAAGCTGGGCGACGAGGGACAGCAGGACGATCTGTTCGGGGATCTGCTGGCGCACGCGACCGCCGAACGCAACGCCGCGCCAAGGCCCGCCGCACCAAGAAGCACGTCGACCGTCTGACCGCGGCGGCCGGCACGCTGCACCAGTGGGACATCGAGTATGGCCTGCCGGTGCTGCGCGGCGAGATCGTCGTGGGCGAGTACGTCTACCTGGCGGTCGAGCGGCATTACCGCGACCTGATGGACGGTCACAAGCGCGGCCTGTGGTTCGATCCCGATGCCGCCTGGCACGTGATCAACTTCATCCAGAAGTTCTTCGTCCACATCAAAGGGGCGCTGGCGGGCAAACCGATCCTGCTGGACCCGTGGCAGCAATTCTGGACGGCGGTGCTGTACGGCTGGAAGACGTCCGAAGGCCTGCGCCGTTTCAAGCGTGGCTATGAGGAGGTCGCGCGCAAGAACGGAAAATCCACGTGGAAGGGGCCGCAAGGCGCGTACCTGTTCATGATGGATGGCGAGGTGGGTGCCGAGGTGTACGCGGTGGCCACCACGCGCGAGCAGGCGATGTCGGTATTCAAGCCGGCATTCGACAACGTGCGCCGCTGGTCGCGCCGCTCGCGCGGCGTGAAGCGTTCCTTCACGATCCATGAAGGCACCAATCAGGAAAAGGTCGCCTTCGACAGCTCGGTGTTCAAGCCGTTGCCGGCCAACGCCGAGTCGCTTGACGGTCTGAACCCGCACGCCATCCTGTTCGACGAGCTGCACGCGCAGAAGTCGGCGGATGTGTGGGAGGTGATGGAGTCTGCGCTGGGTGCGCGGCTGCAGCCGTTGCTTTCGGCCATCACCACCGCTGGATTCATCCTCGACGGCGTCTGCACCGAGATCCGGCGCTACCTGATCGAGGTTCTGAAGGGCGAGCGCGTCGACGACTCGTTCTTCGGCTACGTCTACACGCTCGATGAGGGTGATGATCCCTTCGATCCGGGCGTGTGGGTCAAGGCGAATCCCGGGCTTGGATTGTCCAAGCACTGGGATTACATGCACGACATGGCCCGCAAGGCCGCAGCCCTGCCGAGCGCGCGTGCCAACTTCATGACGAAAGACCTGAATCTCTGGGTCAACTCGGCAGAGGGTTGGATCGAGCCGGCGGTGTGGGACAAGGGCGGCAAGCGCTTCGACCCGGCGATTCTGCGGGGCAGGCGCTGCTACGGCGGGCTGGATCTGTCGTCGACGCAGGATTTGACGGCGTTTTCGCTGGTGTTTCCGCCGCCAGATGACGAGCCAGGCGGCGAATGGTACGTGCTGGTGTGGACCTGGTGCCCGCAGGAGAAGGTCGACACACACGAAGCCGACGACCGCGCCAGCTACAAGCGCTGGGTCAAGGACGGTTGCCTGATCGCCACCGAGGGAAGCGTGACCGACTATCGGCCCGTCAAGGCCAAGGTGCTGGAGGCCTGCCGGCTGTATGACGTGGCCGAGATCGGCTTCGACATCTGGAACGCGACTCAGCTGGCCAACGAGCTGATGGAGCATGACGTGCCGATGGTGGCGGTGCCGCAGAACACCGCCGGCATGTACCCGGGCGCGAAGAAGTTCGAGGAGATCGTCTATGCGAGGCTGATGCGGCACGGCGGCAACGCGGTGCTGCGCTGGGCTGTGTCCAACGTGTCGCTGCTCTTTGACACGAACGGCAATTTCCGTCCAGACAAGAAGAAATCCAAGGGGCGCGGCCGGATCGATCCGGCCGTGGCCATGATCATGGCGTTCAGCCGTGCCGCAGTGGGCGGCGAGGGCGGGGCGCCCGATGGAATCTGACCATGAACCTGTTTCAACGCTTCGGCGCCGCGGCGCAGGCATTCCGCTCGCCGCTGATGGCCAGCGGCGGGGGCAACATGCCGGTGAGCGGTACGGCGCCGGCCGAGCCCTGGCTGATGCGCCTGTTTGGCGGCGGAAAATCCCGCTCTGGCCAGTACGTCAGCCCGGACTCGGCGCTGCGTGTGACGGCGGTGTATGCCGCTACGCGCATCATCGCCGAGTCCATGGCCAGCCTGCCGATCAGCGTCTACCAGAAAAGCGGCGGCAAGCGTTCGCCGGTGCATCAGCACAACCTGGTGGGCCTGCTGCACGACGCGGCGAATCCCAACAATACGGCCTTCGAGTTCGTGGAGATGGGGCAGGCGCATCTGAGCCTGCGCGGCAACGCCTATTCCTTCATCGAGGGCAACGGCAAGGGCGAGATCGAGGGGCTGTATCCGCAGCATCCGGACAAGGTCTCAGTGCGGTACGACGAAAGTTCGCGGCTCTTTGTGTACGACATCGACGGCGAGCGCAACATTCCGGCGCGCCAGGTGTTGCACATCCGCGGCTTCTCGCTCGATGGGCTGGTTGGCCTGTCTCCGATCGCGCTGGCGCGCGAGACGATCGGCCTGGCGCTGGCGGCCGAGGAGCTGGGCAACGAAGCGTTTGCCGAGGGCTTCGTGCCGCCGGTGGTGCTGGAGGTGACAGAGAAGGCCGGCAAGGATCAGCGCGACACCTACCGTAAGCAGTGGACCGAGCTGACGCGCGATCGTCGCGCCGGCCCGCCGGTGATCTCGGGTGGCACCAAGCTGCACACGTTGCGAGTGTCGATGTCCGACCTGCAGTTCCTCGAATCGCGCCGCTTCAGCATCGCGGAGATCGCCCGTCTGTTCCGCGTGCCGCCGCACATGCTGGCGGATCTGGAAAAGGCCACGTTCAGCAACATCGAGCATCTGTCGCTTGAGTTCGTCAAGTTCACGCTGGCGCCGTGGATCAAGCGCTGGGAACAGCGCATGAACCTGACGCTGTTTTCCAGTCTCGAGCGCGACAAGGGGCTGTACGTGAAATTCAACGTCGACGCGCTGCTGCGCGGCGACATCAAGTCTCGGTATGAGGCCTACAAGATCGGGCTCGAAAACCGGATCCTGAACGCCAACAACTGCCGGGAAATGGAGGACATGGACGGTTACGAGGGCGGTGATGAGTTCTGGGCGCCGCTGAACATGGCGCCGGTCAGTGTTTCGCGGCAAGCAAAGGGAGGTAGTGCAGCATGAGGTATCCATTCCTCGCGTCGCTGGTCTTCGGCCAGGCGCACATGATTGACCCCATGAAGCTCGACATCATCCTCGCGGTGCTGGGCGATCGCATGGGTATGGAGTTCCAGGGATTGGGCGCGCACCGGCTGGGCGCCTGGCACGACGAGGACACCGTAACCGACGACGCCAAACTGGAGGCCGCGCGCGGCAAGGCGTGGGGCGATGCCGGCCGCGGGGTTGGGGTGATGGATGTCAGCGGCACGCTGGTGCATCGCGCGTCGGGCATGGATGCCATGTCGGGGCTCACCAGCTACGCGCAGCTGTCGGCGAACTTCGCCGCCATGGTCGCGGATCCCGATGTCGGGCACATCGTGCTCAGCATCAATTCGCCGGGCGGCTCGGTCAATGGCGTGTTTGACCTGGCGGACGAGATCTACCAGGCGCGCGGCACCAAGCCGATCACCGCGATCGTCGACGACCGGGCGTATTCGGCGGCGTACGCGCTGGCCAGCGCTGCCGACGAGATCATCATGTCGCGCACGGGCGGCGTCGGCAGCATTGGCGTAGTGGCCGCGCACAAGGACCAGAGCGCGCTGAATGAGCGTAACGGCATCAAGGTCACGTATGTGCATGCCGGTGCGCGCAAAGTCGATGGCAACCCGGATGCGCCGCTCTCCGACGAGGCGTACGCGCAACTGCAGGGCGAGGTCGACCGCGTCTATGGGCTGTTCGTCGAAACCGTGGCGCGCAATCGTGGGCTGGATTCGCAAGCCGTGCGCGACATGGAGGCGGGCACCTTCATGGGGCCGGACGGCATCAAGGCCAAGCTGGCCGACAAGCTGATGGCGCCGCGCGATGCGCTGCGCGAGATCGTCGGCCGGTACCAGACCGCTCCGGCGGCATCACAGGGCCGCTATATGCGCGCCGCAACCGCTATGCGCGTGCGCATGGCTTGAACCTCCCCGCATGGGGTATCCGAGGCCGCTGATCTGGCGGCCTCTTTTCATTTCGACATCCGATAAGGAACAAGCATGAAAGATCTGATGACCCTGCTGCAGGAGCGTGCGGGCGTGCAGGCGGCCGTCGCCGCCCTGGCTGCGAAGGAAACCGGCGGCGCCGCGCTGTCGGCGGAAGAGGTGGTCGAGTTCACCAAGCTGTCGGCGCAGTTCGACGACCTGTCGGCGCAGATTGACCGCATCCAGGCGGCTGAGCGCATGGCCGCAACCGTGGCCAAGCCGGTCACTGGCGCGCTGCCGGCGCAGCCCAAGCAGGCCGCCCGCCAGCCGGGTGAATCGCTCGGCATCATCGTGCGCTCGCTGGTGTCTTCGGGCGGTGACCCGCGCGCCGCCGCGCACTACGCCGAGACCCAGTGCCACGCGCCGGACATCGCTGCCGCGCTGAATACCGGCACCGGCTCCGCTGGTGGCTTCATCGTGCCGCCGGGCTACGTGCCCGAAGTGGTCGAGCTGCTGCGCCCGGCCAGCGTGGTGCGCAAGCTGGGCGCGCGACCGATCCCGATGCCGGCCGGCACGCTGACGATGTCTCGCCACACCGCCGGTTCGACCGCCAGCTACGTCACCGAAGGTACTGACATCGCTGTCAGTCAGCCGGCCTTCGGTCCGCTGACGTTGTCCAAGAAAAAGCTGGTCGCGATGGTGCCGGTCTCGAATGACCTGATCCGCTTCAGCTCGCCGGACGCCAACGGCCTGGTGCGTGACGACATCGTGCAGGGCATCGGCACGCGCGAGGATCAAGCGTTCATTCGCGACGATGGCACGAGCAACACCCCGACCGGTTTGCGCTACCAAGCCGCTGGCGGTGCGCTGATCCCGGCCAATGCCACGGTCAACGTGCAGAACGTCAAGAACGACCTGGGCAAAGCGGAGCTGTCGCTGCTGAACGGCAACGTCAAGATGATCAAGCCGGGCTGGATCATGTCGCCGCGCACGCTGGTGTTCCTGCAGAACCTGGTCGACGGCAACGGCAACCACGTGTTCCCGGAGATCGCCGCGGGCCAGCTGCGCAACAAGCCGTACGCGGTCACCACCAGCATCCCGGACAACCTGGGCGCCGGTGGCGACGAGTCGGAGATCTACCTGGTGGATTTCAACGACGCCATCATCGGCGAAGCCACCGGCCTGATCATCGACATCTCGAAGGAAGGCGCCTACATGTCGGGCGGCAACCTGGTATCGGCGTTCAGCCGCGACGAAACGCTGGTGCGCGCCATCACCGAGCACGATTTCGGTCTGCGTCACATCCCGTCGGTTGCGGTGCTGACTGCCGTGAAGTGGAAGCCGTAAGCGGTCGCTTGCCTCGGGTGGCCGGATCCTCCGGCCGCCTTTCCTCACGCTCACTTTCAAGGATCGAGCATGAAAATCATCAAGTTTCTGGTGCGCGTATCGCCGTACCAGGCTGGCGAAACCGCTGGCTTTCCCGACGACGTGGCCAAGGGCTACGTCGACGACAAGCGCGCCGAGTATGTGACGCCTGCCAAGGCCGGCAAGAAGGGCACAGAGGGCGATGGCAACCCTCCCGCCGGCGATGGCAAGGACGGCGCTCCGAGCGGTACGTCGGAGGCCTAAGCCATGCGACTGGTGACGCCTGCTACCGAGGAGCCCGTCACCGTCGTTGCGGCGCGCCGGTGGGCGAGGGTCGACGAGGGTGAGCTGGACGAGAACGTCGCGCTGTGTATCCAGGCGGCGCGCGAGAAGGCCGAGCACACGACCGGGCGGCGCTTCATCACGCAAACCTGGGCGATCGCAGTCAAGGCCGGCCAGCGCGTGGTGCTCCACGACCTGATGCCGGTGCAATCCGTCACGCTGGGCGGCGAGGCGGTCGACATCGAGGAGGGTCTGCCCGCCGAGGTGGTGGTGCCGGCGGATGGCGAGCTGCGCGTGACGTGCGGCTACGGCAATGCGGCGACCGTGCCGGCGGGGATCAAGATGTGGATCATGCAGCGGCTGGGCTACTACCTGGAGAACCGGCAGGCGCTGCTGCATGCGATGGGGTCGGGTCAGCAGCTGGAGCCGCCGCGCGATTTCGTCGACGGTCTGCTGGACCCCTATCTGATCCCGAGGTGCTGAATGGACTTTCCGCACATTGGCGAGCTGAACAAGCAGGTTCAGGTGCGCCGGCGCAGCGACTTGCCGGCGGCCGACATGGGGCTGGATCAGACTTTTCCCGAGCAGCTCGACCGCTGGGCCAAGATCGAGCCGGTGGGCAGCGCCATCTACGCCGGCAGCGTGCAGATCGACACGATCGTGACGCACCGGATTTTCATTCGCTACCTGGCGGGCGTCACAAACGCCCATGAGGTGGTGCACGGCGCCCGGCTGTACCGAGTGCAGCGGGTGACGGATCTGAACGGCGCGGGGCGCTTCACCGTGCTGGAAGTCGAGGAGCTGAGCCATGGCGCGTAGCGGCGGGTTCTACATGCACGTCGAGGGCTTCGAGGGGTTCGACCGGTCGGTCGACTTCGACAAGGCCGAGGTGCGCAAGGCGATGAACAAGGCCGGCCGGCTGGTCGTGGTGGAGGCGCGGAAGCTGATCTCGAAGGGTGGCGGTTCGCGCCCGGGTGAGTATCCGGCCAAGCGCACGGGCCGTCTGCGCCGGTCGATTCGGGCGCGCGTGAGCCGCTCGGGCTTTCTGGTGCGGGTTGAGCCAAAGACCGGCGCCGGCGTGCCGCCGAGCGATCCTTACTTCGCCTATCTGCATTATGGCGTGCGCCGCGGCACCAAACGGCGCAAGGACCACCAGGCGCAGCCGAACGGCCCATATCGCATCGAGCCGCGCGAGAACTACATGGCCGACGCCCTGCAGAATCAGGCGCCGGCCGTGCGAAGCCTGCTCAGCGCCGCGCTGGCCGCCGGTCTGCGCGTCAAGTAGGCGCCTCCCTCAACCTTGCCAGCCCCGCCGCGTGCGGGGCTTTTTCTTGCCATGAAGATCTCCCCCGTGGTAGCGCAGCTGCGCACCTGGTGCCCGACCTTCGCCCAGCGCGTGGCCGGCGCCCTGCAGTTCGACCTGGCGCGCGACAGCGCGCTGCTGCCGATGCCGGCGGCCTACGTCGTGATGACGGAAGACGATCCCGGCGAGAACCAGGTGCAGAACCGCACCCGGCAACGCATCGGCGACGAGTTTGACGTGGTGGTGGCGTTGGCCACGGGCGACGAGCGCGGCCAATCGGCGGCGGATCCGCTGCACGACATCCGTGCCGAGCTGCTGCGCGCGCTGGTTGGCTGGCAGCCCATGGCCGGCTACGACCCGATCAGCTATGAGGGCGGCTCGCTGGTGCTGATCGATCGCAGCCGCGTGCTGTTCCGCTTTGGCTTTCGTGCCGAGTGGACGCTGGGTGGCGGCGACGTGCCGGAAACGTTCGCCGAGGTCGAGCTGGCCGGCCTGCCGCCGCTGGCGGGCGTCGACATCGATCTCGATGCGATCGACCCGATGGCGGATCCGAACCTCAGTAACCCCGGCCCGGACGGCCGGATCGAAACCGTGCTCCGCGTGGAGCTTGATCAAGGACCTCCATGAACACTGATCGCAAGACGGTCCATGTGACCCCCGCCGCGGGGCGCGTGGTGCCGGATCCCGACTACGGCGACACGCTGCCGGCGTCGGGCCGTACCGTGGTGCGCTCGCCTTACTGGGCGCGCCGCATTCAAGACAATGACGTGATCGTCGACGCCGCACAGCCGGCCGATGGCGCGCCCGTCAAGACCGCCAAGGGGGCCAAGTAATGCCAGCTGTGAGCTTCAATAACATCCCGAACGACATCCGGGTGCCGCTGTTCTACGCCGAGATCGACAACTCGCAGGCCGGCGGCGGCGGCGCGGCGCTGCGGCGCCTGCTCATTGGGCAGATGAGCGATGACGCCACCGGGCAGCCCGGTGTGCTGTTCCTGGCCACGCGCGAGAGCGACGCCGTCGCGATCGCGGGCGAGGGCTCGATGCTGGCGGCCATGTACAGCAAGTTCCGCCTGGGCGACCCGGCGGGCGAGGTCTGGTGCCTGCCGATCAAGCTGGCCGCCGGTACCGCCGCCTCGGGCAAGTTCGCCGTGACCGGTACTGCGACCGAGGCCGGCCTGCTGTCTGCCTACGTCGCGGGCCGCCGCGTGCGCGTGACCGTGGCGGTTGGCATGACTGCCGCGCAGGCGGCCACCGCGCTGGCGGCGGCAATCAACGCCGTGGCCAACATGCCGGTCGATGCCGTGGCGGCGGCGGGCGAGGTCACCCTCACCTGCAAGTGGAAGGGCGCCGCCGGCAACGACATCCAGCTGGAAATGAACCGCGCCGGCCTGGTTAATGGCGAGCGTACGCCGGCCGGCCTGGCCGTGACGGTGACCGCCGTGGCCGGCGGCGCCGGCTCGCCGGACATGGCTGATGTGCTGGCAGCGGTCGGCGACGAGGAGTTCGAGTTCGTTTGCCATCCGTACACCGATACGGCGAGCCTGGATGACTACGCCGCCTGGATGAGCGACATCTCCGGGCGCTGGGCGTGGTCCTCGCAGCTCTACGGGCACTGCTACAGCGCGCTGCGCGGCGCGGTGGGGGCGCTGGTGGCCGCTGGCCAGGCGCGCAACGACCCGCACATGACCATCGTGGGCTTCGAGGCGGGCGTGGCGGCGCCGGTCTGGGAGTTCGCCGCGGCCTTCGCGGCGCGCCAGGCGGTGTTCATCTCGGCGGACGTGGCGCGCCCGACGCAGACCGGCCAGCTGCTGGGCATCGATGCGGCGCCGGCTGGCCAGCGCTTCACGCTGACCGAGCGCCAGTCGCTGCTGTCCAACGGCATCGCCACCACGATGGCGCCGGATGGCGTGGTGCGCATCGAGCGCGCGGTGACCACCTACCAGCGCAACGCCTACGGCCAGCGTGACGATTCGTACCTGGACAGCGAAACACTGCACACGACCGCGCATGTCGTGCGCTTCCTGCGCCAGCGCATCACTTCCAAGTACGGGCGCCACAAGCTGGCCAACGATGGCACGCGCTTCGGTGCCGGCCAGGCCATCGTGACGCCGTCGGTGATCCGTGCCGAGCTGATCGCGGCCTACGCGGCGCTGGAATACCAGGGCATCGTCGAGAACGCCGAGCTGTTCGCTCAGTACCTGGTGGTGGGCCGCAACGCGACCAACCCGAACCGCGTCGACGTGCTGTTCCCGCCGGACTACGTCAACCAGCTGCGCATCTTCGCGCTGCTCAACCAGTTCCGCCTGCAGTACCCGGAACAAGCGGCCTAAGCCTGCCAACACCCATGCAATCGTGGCCCGCCCTGTGCGGGCCACAGTCATTTCTAGGAGCCCGATATGGGAGAAAAAGTCGCCGGCACCGCCTACATCAAGGCGGACGGGGAGCAATTCGATGTGACCGGCAACGCCGAGGCGCCGCTGATGGATGTCAAGCGCGAAAGCATCCTGCCCGG
Organism: Cupriavidus oxalaticus; assembly: GCF_004768545.1. NCBI lineage: Bacteria > Pseudomonadati > Pseudomonadota > Betaproteobacteria > Burkholderiales > Burkholderiaceae > Cupriavidus > Cupriavidus oxalaticus. The sequence continues at coordinate 25,288 of NZ_CP038638.1, forward strand.
TTTCTACAAGGAAGAGGATCTGGTCCCGTACATCCAGATGGACTGCCTCTTCACCAAGGGCTTTCCGCTCGAAAAGATCCGGAAGGCGGTCGACCAGACCGTCACGCTGGAGCTGCAGAACGGTCGCGTGTACGTGCTGACGGGCGGCTATGTCGTCGGTGAGCCGGCGGCAAACTCCGACGAGGGCAAGGTCTCGCTGCGCTGGGAAGGCCGTAAGGGGATCTGGCAATGACGACCAATTTCCCGCTCACCAAGCCGGTCAAGGCCCACGGCGAGGAGGTGACCTCGCTGGATCTGCGTGATCCGGAGCCGCGCGACGCGCGTGAGATCAAGGCGATGCCCTACTGGGTGGCGCCCGATCAGTCGGTGCAGCTCAACCCGACCGCCGCAGCGCAATACGTGGTCCGGTGCGCAGGCATTCCGATGTCGTCGGTCGATCAGCTCGACATGGGCGACTTCAACCGTCTGTGCTGGGTGATCGCCGGTTTTTTCTTGAAAGCGGATTCACCGACCACCAGCAGCTGATCGACGCCACGTACGACGTGGCGGAGTTCTGGTCAGTGGATCCCGAGGTGGAGATGGCGCGGCCGATTGGCTGCGTCGTCGAGCACTTCGACCAGGCCGTGCGCATCAACCAGCGCCGAGCCAAAGCGGGGTAACCGATGGCAGATAAGTTTCAACTGAAGGCGCTGATTACCGGCGTCGATCAGCTGTCGCCTGCGCTGGCGGGCATTCGCAAGAACATCGCCGGCTTCCGCAAGGCGCTGAAGGCGGACGGACTGGGTGACCTGTCTTTCCGCGATGTGATCTCCGGCGGCGCGCTGGCGGCGCCGGTGATCGCAGCCACTAAGGCGGCCATCGACTTCGAATCGGCGATGGCCGATGTCAAGAAGGTGGTCGACTTCGATACGCCTGCGCAGTTCAAGGCGATGGGGCAGGACATTCAAGACCTGTCCAAGCGCCTGCCGATGGCGGCCAAGGACATCGCGGCCATTGTGGCCGCCGGTGGCCAGGCCGGCATCGGGCGCAATGAGCTGGGCAAGTTCGCCGAGGACGCGGTCAAGATGGGCGTCGCCTTCGACCAGACCGCGGCGCAGGCCGGCGAGATGATGGCCACCTGGCGCACCGCCTTCAAGATGGGGCAGGACCAGGTGGTGGCGCTGGCCGACCAGATCAACCTGCTCGGTAACACGGGCCCGGCCAAGGCCAGCAAGATCTCCGAGATCGTGACCCGCATCGGGCCGCTCGGCGAGGTGGCGGGTTTCGCCGCCAGCCAGATTGCTGCCATGGGCGCGACGCTGGCCGGCATGGGGGTGCAGGAAGAAATCGCCGCCACCGGCATCAAGAACATGATGCTGACGCTGACCTCGGGGGCATCGGCCACCAAGGAACAGCAGGAAACCTTCAAGGCGCTGCGGCTCGATGCCAAGAAGCTCGCGGTCGACATGCAGCGCGACGCGCAGGGCACGGTCACGCGCGTGCTGACCGCCGTCAGCAAGGTCGACAAGTCCAAGCAGGCGTCGGTGCTGGAAGGGCTTTTCGGTCGCGAGTCCATTGGGGCGATCGCGCCGCTGCTCACCAATATGGACTTGCTGGAAGGCAACTTCAAAAAGGTGGGCGATGCGGCGCGACATGCCGGCTCGATGCAGAAGGAATACGAGTCGCGCGCGGCCACCACCGCCAACGGCATCGTGCTGCTGCAGAACCGGGTCACCGCGCTTGGGATCTCGGTGGGCACCATCCTGCTGCCGCCGCTGAATCAGTTTCTGGGCTTCGTCGGGCCGCTGGTCGATCGCATGGCGGACTTCGCCAACGCCAACCCGGCCGTCATCAAGGGCGTGCTGGGCGCCGCGGCGGGCCTGCTGGTGCTGAAGATCGCGGTGATCGCTGTCAGCGCCGCGCTGCGCATTCTGACGGCCGTCACGGCGCTGTCGCCGCTTGGCATTGCTGTGCGCGCGATTGCGGTCGCAGCGGGCTTCCTGCTCGCCAACTGGGAAAGCGTCGGTCCGTTCTTCTCGAATCTGTGGGCGTCCATCGTCGGCTACGCGCAGCCGGCATGGGAATGGATCAAAAAGGCGCTGAGCTTCACGCCGCTCGGGCTGATCGTCAGCAACTGGGAGCCCATCGTCGCGTGGTTCCAGCGCATGTGGGAGCGCATCAAGCCGTATGTCGAGCCGCTGATGAATGGCGCGAGCTGGGTGGCCGGCAAGGTCGGCGCCTTCTTCGGTGGCGGTGGGGATCGGCCCGCGCCTGCCGCGGCAGGCGGCGTCGGTCCGCGACCGGTGATCCAGCGCGACTGGTCGGTCTCGCTGCCACAGCAGACCACGCAGACCCAGCAGCTGCGCGGCGAGATGCTGATGCGCTTCGAAAACGCGCCGCCTGGGCTGCGCGTCGATCCGGCCAGCACCAATCAGCCCGGCCTGTCCGTGACGCCCAAGGTCGGCTATCGCTCGCTCGCAGGGGCGGGCTAAGGAGAAATCATGAGTTGGCGCGACAAGCTGCGGCCGGCGTCCTTTCGCGGGGTGCCGTTTCAGGTCGACGGCGAAAAGACCCCGGTCGGGCGCCGCACCGTGCTGCACGAATACCCGCAGCGCGATGTGCCCTTCGCCGAAGACATGGGGCGCCGCACCCGGCAGTACACGCTGACGGCGTTCCTGATCGGCGCGGATTGCCTGGAGCAGCGCGATGCCCTGCTCAAGGCGCTGGAAACGCCAGGCGCGGGCGAGCTGGTGCATCCGTGGTACGGCACCCTCAAGGTGACAGCGGGCGACTGCGAGGTCTCTCACGAACGTCTGGAGGGCGGGGTGGTCCGCTGCACGCTCGAGTTCGTCGAGGCCGGCGAGCTGGTGTTTCCGTCCGGCAAGGCGAACACCGGCAAGCAGGCGAGTGCGGCTGCCGATACGGTGCTCGCCGCTGGCACGGGCCGCTTTGACGAGGCGATGGCGCAGATCAACCGCACCCGCGTGGCGGCGTCTGGTCTGGTGAAGGGTATGACGGGGCTGTACAGCACGCTGCAGCAGCAAGTGCGGCCGATCACCGATGCCATCGGCGGTGTCGATGCCTTCATCGGCATGCTGATCGGCGCCCCGTCGCAGCTCACCGGTCTGATCACCGGCGTGCTGGCCAACGCAGGCGGCGCCTTCAATGCCTTTTCCGGCTACCGCTTCGGGCTCAGTGCCCTGTCCGGCCGGGTCGGCGCCGTGTCGAGTCTGGCCGCGCTGCCGGCGCCGCAGGGTGCCGAAGCGGCCGAGCTGCAGGCGGCGGCGGTGGCGCTCGCGCAGGACGTGCTGCTGGTCGACATGATTCGCCAGGTGGGCGAGATGCCGGCCAACCAGCCTGCACAGCCGCTCGCAACCGTGCCGGCCCTGGCCGTGCAAGTGCAGCAGCCGGTCACGCGCGCCGAGGTGCCGGTGGTCGACGACGTGCAGCAGGTGCAGGCGTTGATCTCCGACGCGCTGTGGGAGCAGGCGCTGCAGGGCGCGCATGAGTACTACCAGGCGGTGACCGATGCGCGCATTCAGGTAACGCGGCATCTGACCGAGGTCGCGCGGCAGGGAGTCCGCCTCACAACGGTGACGCCGCCGCAGCCGGTGCCGGCCGTTGCGCTGGCGTATGCCCGATACGGCGACGCGAGCCGGGCCGAGGAGGTCGTCTCGCGCAATCGCGTTGTGCATCCGCTCTTCGTTCCTCCATCCTCGCTACAGGTTGCCGTGTCATGACAGCAGAAACCGATCGCGTGACGCTCAGCGTCAACGGGCTGGACTACGCCGGCTGGAAGGAGGTCCGCATCTCGGCTGGCATCGAGCGGCAGGCGCGGGACTTCTCGCTGGGGATCACCTGGCAGTGGCCCGGCGGCGGCGACCGGCCGCGGCAGATCCGGCAGGGCGACCGCTGCGAGGTCATGATCGGCGGCGAGCTGGTGCTGACCGGCTACGTGTTCGCGACACCGATTCAGTACGACAGCAAGCAGCTCGCGCTGTCGATATCCGGGCGCTCGCTCACGGCTGACCTGGTCGATTGCGGCGCGGACAACAAGCCTTCGCAATGGCGTGGCCAGAGCGTGCAGCGCATCACCGAGGCGCTGGCTTCGCATTACGGCGTGGCCGTGGTCAGCGAGATCTCGGACGGCAGCGCGCTGGCGGATCATACGATCCAGCCGGGCGAGACCGCCTTCGAATCGATCGACCGGCTGCTGCGCCTGTCGCGACTACTCTCCACCGACGATGCGCGCGGGCGGCTGGTGCTGGCCAGGCCCGGCAGCGCTGGCCGTGCTGGCGATCGAATCGAGCGCGGCGTCAACGTGCTGAGTGCCGACGCCCCCCTCGATTTCAGCGAAGTGTTCAGTGAATACGTGTGCAAGGGCCAGCGCTCTGGCACTGATGACGTATTTGGCGTCGACGCCAGCGAGGTCGAGGCGCGCGTGGCGGACACCCGGATCGGGCGCAAGCGTGTGCTGGTGATGCACGAGGCCGGGCAGATGACGCCGGAACTGGCACGCCAGCGCGTCGCCTGGGAACGCGAGAGCCGCGTCAGCAAGGCGTTGGCGGCCACCTACACAGTGCAGGGCTGGCGCCAGAGCAATGGCGCGCTGTGGCGGCACAACCAGATCGTGCGGGTGGTCGACCCGGTCATCGGCTTTGACCGCGACATGCTGATCGCCGAAATCGAATACCGGCTGAGCGAGCAGGGCGGCACGGTGGCGGCCCTCAAGGTCGCGCCACCGGAGGGCTTCGAGGCCGAGCCGCCGGATCCGAACAAGCGCAAGAAGGGCAAGGGGAAGAAGGGGGATGACTTCGAGTACCTGCTGCCCGAAGACTGGGAAAAGCAATGACATCTATGCAAGGGACGGCCAATCGCGTCGGCGGCATGATCGGCCGCTGCGTGGTGGCGCTGGTGGATTCCGCGCGCAAGCTGCAGGCGCTGCAGCTGCGGCTGACCGCTGGCGAGACCAAGGACGGCGTCGAGCACTTCGAGCCCTACGGCTACACCAGCTGCCCGCTTCCCGGTGCGGAGGGCATCGTCGCCTTTCCGGGTGGCGATCGCTCCCACGCGGTGGCGCTGGTGATTGGCGACAGGCGCTTCCGCCTGAGCGGATTGAAGCCGGGCGAGGTGGCGCTCTACACCGACGAGGGAGATTCGCTGGTGTTCAAGCGCGGGCGCATTGCCGAGCTGAATACCGGAACCTTCGTGGTCAACGCGGAGGAGAAGGTGCAGTTCAACACGCCGCTGGTGGAGGCCTCCGACGAGGTGCTGGCCAAGGGGAAAATGACGGGGCAGGGCGGGCTCGCGATCTCCGGTGGGAGTGGTGCCTCGGTGGCGGGTGACATCAACGCCACCGGCGAAATCAACTCCGGCGAGACCAGTCTGGATCACCACCAGCACGACGAGACCGGCTCGCGCACATCGGAGCCGGTATGACGACGAACGACAACCGCGAATCCATGCTGCAGCGCGCGGTGGTGATCAGCCTCTTCACCTGGCGCCGGGCCGAGTCCAGCGATCGCCTGGATGACGACGAGCGCATGGGCTGGTGGGGCGATAGCTACCCGACGCTGGCCAATGACCGTATCGGCTCCCGGCTCTGGCTGCTGCGCCGGGAAAAGATCACCCGTGAAACCCTGCTGCGCGCCGAGGAATACGCGCGCGAGGCGCTGCAATGGCTGCTTGACGATGGGCTCGCCGCGGCCATCGACGTGCAGCTGCAGCGCGTCGACAACGCCCGCGTCAACCTCCGCGTGACGCTTACCTATGCCGCCGGGAGCCAGCTCACGGTGCCCTTTGACGATTTCTGGCAGGTGCTCAATGCCGTTTGAACTTCCTACGCTTCCCAAGCTGATCGAGCGCGCCGATGCGGACCTGTCGTCCAAGTCGCAGGACGCGTTACGCCGAAGCGATCAGCAGGCGCTCACGCGGGTGCATAGCGGTGCGACCTTCGGCCTGTATGGCTACCTCGGGTGGGTGGCGCGGCAGATCCTGCCCGACACCTGCGACGACGACATGGTGCTGCGCTACGCGGCGCTGCGCCTGAAAAACGGCCGGCTGGCTGCGGTCAGCGCGGCGGGTACGGTGCGCTGCACCGGCCAGGTCGGCAGCGTGGTCGACGTGGGCGTGCTGATGCAGACCAATAACGGGCGGCGCTACCAGGTGACCGAGGCCGCCACGCTCGGCGTCGATGGCGCGGTGGTCAAGGTGCAGGCGGTGGAGGCCGGCACGGACGGCAACCTGACGGCCGGCACCGTGCTGACGATGGTCTCTCCCGTGCTGGGCGTCGCGGACCAGGTGACGGTGCTGGCGCCGGGCCTCACGGGTGGCACGCCGCAGGAATCCATCGAGGGACTGCGCCAGCGAGTGCTGCGCTCCTACCAGGTGGTGCCGCAGGGTGGATCGGCCTCGGACTACGTGACCTGGGCGCTGGAGGTGCCGGGCGTCACGCGCGCCTGGTGCCTGTCCAACTACATCGGGCGCGGCACGGTCGGCGTGCTGTTCGTGCGCGATGGCGATGCCGATCCGATCCCCGACGCGCTGGCCGTGGCCTCGGTCCAGGCGCATATCGACGAGGTGCGGCCAGTCACCGCGCTGGAGGCCTTCGTGGTGGCGCCGCAACCGCATGCCATCCACTACCAGCTGCGCGTCACGCCGGACACCACGGCGGTACGCGAGGCGGTCGAGGCCAATCTGCGGGCGCTGCATGCCCGTGGCACCGAGCCGGGCGCGACGCTGTTGCGCACGCACATGGATGAGGCAATCAGCCTGGCCGAGGGCGAGACCGATCACGAGCTGCTGTCGCCGGCGGCTGACGTGACCGTGGGTCGCACTGAGCTGCCGGTATTCGGGAGCGTCGCATGGCTGTGAGGACGGAGGCCGAGTACCTGCAGGCGCTGGCCTCGCTGCTGCCGCCGGGGCCGGCGTGGTCGGAAGACCAGGCGGCGGCGGTGCATGCCGTGCTGGCGGGCCTGGCGCCGGAGTTTGCCCGCATGGACGCGCGTGCCGACGACTTGCTGCGCGAGGCCGATCCTGCGGGCGTCACCGAGCTGGTCCCGGACTGGGAGCGGGTCATGCAGCTGCCGGACCCGTGCTTTGGCAACGCGCCGACCTTTCTCGATCGGCAGGCGGCGGTGCGGGACCGGCTGGGGGCGTCGGGTGGCCAGTCCCGGGGCTACTTCAAGGGGGTGGCGGCGCGGCTTGGCTTCGACGTGGAGATCCAGGAGAACCGGCCGCTGCGCACGGGGATCGGGCGAATCGGCGAGCGGCTGTGTTCGCGCGACATGTCCTTTGTCTGGCATGTCATCGAGAAGCCGCCGGCCGGGCCTGCATTGCCTGACATGGATGCCGTCTACGCGGCGCGTGCGGCAATCGAGTGCGTGTTTGGCCGGTTCAAGCCGGCGCATACCGAGGTACGTTTTCACTACGTCGACTACCTGATGGATCAGGGTCGCACGGTCTTCTTCACCACCGAAGACGGCACGCCATTGGCCATCGAAATTTTCGGAAGAGACGATGCATCGAATTGACACAATTGACGCGGTGGATACAATGCCGCCGCCGGCGGCGCTCGGCACCCCGGGCTTCTATTCGGACGGCGATGTGGAGACCGGCCGGCGCGGCACGGTGATGTCGGCGGATGCGCTCAATGCCGTGCAGGAAGAGATCTGCGGCGTGATTGAGGGCGTGGGCATGCCGCTCGATAAGCAGGACAACGGCCAGCTGTTGGTGGCGATCCAGTCGATGGTCCAGTCGATGATCGACGACCAGCGCGTGGGGGAGGTGTTCTGGTGGCCATATGACACCGAGCCGGATGGGCGCGCGGTGCGGGTCTATGGTCAGGCGGTGGGGCGCACCGGGCTGTTTGCCAAGCTGTTTGCAAAGTCGGGGACGAAGTACGGTGCCGGCGATGGGGTCAATACCTTCAACCTGCCGGATCCACGGAAGTACTTCCCGCGCGTCTGGGATGACCGCGAGGCGCGCGCAATCGGCTCCATGCAGGCCGATCAGAACAAGGCGCACGGCCACACCGGGGCAGTTGGCCAGGGTGGTGCGCATGCGGCAACCGAGACCGGGGATGCGGGTGCGCACGACCACACGGTGCAGACGGTGGTGGCGGCGACGAATCCAGACACGCAGGGCGCAGCGGATGGGGCGTCCAACGTGGATGTCACGCACCTCGAAGCGGTGACGACCAGTCCGGCGCCTAACCATCGGCATTCCGTGCCCGCGGTGCCTTCGCACGATCACCCGCTCACCATCGACCCGAGCGGTGGTGAGGAGGCGCGGCCGATGAATATTGCCTGGCCGCTTTACATTCGTTACTGAAGGAAAACAATGACAGGGGTTATCAAGGTATCGGAACTGCCGGGCGCAGATCCATTGACGGGCGGTGAGCTGTTCCTTGGGGTGCAGGATGGGGAGTCCGTCAAGATCGAGGGCCGGATGCTGGGTGACATTCCGGCGTTGGCGAGCCGAGTCAGCGAGGCCGGCATGCATGCCGATGTCGCGGAGGCGGCCAGGGATGCTGCGCTCATCCAGTCCGGGGTGTATCCGGATGAGCCGACCGGCCGCGCCGCGGTGGCCGACGGGCAGGCATTCAAGGTTCAGGGCGACGGCGCTGCGGTGGCCGCGTATGAATATCGACGAATGAATGCTTCGTCTTCGACCCTGATCGCGACGTATCCCGCCAAGGGGTATATCGACGGGTTGGGCATGGAGGTCAGCAGCGACTACAGGCAGACCAGTGGCGACGACTTTGGCCAGCTCGTTCAGTCCGTTCTGGACGAGGGGGGAAACCTGTCGCACGGCGTCAATGCGGACGGCGATTTGATCGCGCCGCGCATGCGGGGCCTTAGCGTCGCCTTGCGCGAGCTGCTGCACGAAGCGGGCGCCGTCGACACCTATGACCACCAGTTCGCCATCGTTGACGAAGGCGACAACGTCGCGCTGGGCGTGGTGGATGGCAAGCTGCGCGGCTTCTTTGATGCGCTGAAGGCCACCACCTCCACGGTTGAGGGGGATAGTTACAACTACTCCCTGGCGATTGTGGACGAGAGCGACAACGTGCTGTTCGGCGTGCTCCATAGCGGCTCGGTGGTCGGGGCGTTCAACCTGGGTAGCCTGGCTGACACGCAGGCAGATCTGCTTGCCCGAGCCGATCAGAAGAACAAGGCGTTCACGGCGGCCGTCATGTCGCGCGACGTGCAGACGGTGCAGCGCCCGACCTGCAAGTACAACGTGAAGTTCGTCTATGGCCAGAGCTTGGGCCAGGGCGACGAAACGTGGCCGGCGCTGTCTCGCGCCAACCGCTACGGCAACCTGATGCTGGGTGGCAACGTGATGGGTAGCGTCGACGGCGCGGTGTACACGCCCTTTGGGTCCGCCACCCTCCAGCCGCTGGCCGCGCAGACCGTCAACGGTGCGACCCAGTATGACGCGGCCGGCGAGGCAGCTCTGGCGCCCGGCAATGGCTCTCGCGGCGAGCCGGTCAATCACGGGTGGGTCAACGGGGCAAAGTTCCTGCTGAATCAGCGCTTTCTGATGGACAACGACCCCTCGCGCCTGTTCGTGAGCGTCAATATCGCCAAGTCTGGCGTCACCATCGGGCAGCTTGCCAAGGGGCACACCGAGGGGCCGACCGAGTACTACGGCAAGTACACGACGGCGCTTTCGCTGCTGGCCACGGCGCGCGGCTCGGATGCCTGGTGCGTGGATGGCATCGCCTTCATGCAGGGCGAGTACGACTATTCGACGGCCCAAGGGAGCCTGAACAGCACCTACGCCGCGTACAAGGCCAAGCTGACGCAGCTGTGTGCGGACATGCAGGCCGATGCCAAGACGGCCACCGGCCAGGTGTTGCCGCCGGCCTTCCTGACGTACCAGACCGGCGCCGCCTATACCCGTGATGTGGACGGCGATGGCGTCGAGGGTCTGCACGTCGGTATGGCGCAGCTGGACTTTGCCATTGCCAGCAAGGCCGCCTGGATGGTGGGCCCGGTGTACCCGTACACCGACAAGGGTGGCCACCTGGATTCCAACGGCTCGCGCTGGTTTGGGCACCAGATTGCCAAGGTCTGGAACCGTGTCGCGGTCGAGGGCAAGGGCTGGCAACCCGTGCGGCCGGTCAAGCTGTGGAAGGGCGACGCGCGCACGATCTTTATCGGCTATCACGTTCCGCATCCGCCGCTGGCCTTCGATTCGCCCTATGTGGTGTCTGCTGCCGCGGACTACGCCGCCAAGGGCTTCCGGGTGAAGGACACCACCGGCGGGGTGGCCATCACCAATGTGGAGATCGTGGCTGACACGATCATCAAGATCACGCTGGGCCGCGATCTGACTGGCGCCGATGCCGACATTAAGGTCTGGTACGCCGGACAGACCAGCCACAACGGCAACGGCAATGTGCGTGACAGTGACCCGTCGGTGGCCATCGACAACTACGTCTATGAGCCTGAGCGCGGCATGTACGCCGCGGCCAATATCCCGGCGCTCGTCGACCAGCCGTATCCGCTGCACAACTGGAGTGTGGCCTTTTATTACTCGCTTACCTATTCGGAGATCTGAGAATCATGAGCTTGATCATTCGCGTCAAGGGCGCCAACTTCGCCAACACCGACCGCCCCAAACTGGCCCCGTATCGCTACGGATTCCCGCGTACGAACATGGTCGCGCTTCACCTGATGGAGGAGGGCGCCAACGATGTGCAGCACGCCGGCTCGTTCCTGGATTCCTCGGGCAATAACAATCATGCGACGCTGAAATCCGGCTGGACGCAGCCGACCAAGCGCAGCCAGGGCATGGAGTTGGCTGCGGGCGGCGCGGCCGTCCTGGCGCCGTACACCTTCGGCTCCAAGTTCACTTTCATCGTTGCTGTGAAAGGCCCGGCCGAGCCGACGCCGGCTGCGACGCGATACCCGTTTCAGTTTGGTCCGGCGCAATGCGTGCCGGCCAGCCCGGCGCTTGGGGCGGTGAACACCGCAGACCCTGGCTCCACGTTCGTGAACTGCGAGCACAAGACGGACGGTCTGTCCAACTTTGCCCTGTTCAACACGAACGGTTTCGCTGGTGGGACTACCCGCCGGGCCATCCAGCCGTCTGCCGCTGGCCGCATTAACACCCCCATTCTGATCGGTGTGACCTACGACTCGGTGACGGGCGTTTGTGTCGCCAAGTCCGGTAGCAGCACCGTGACCTGGACGCAGACGGGTCGCTTTGTTGCCACGGACCAGGTTTCCTTCGGATGGATTCCGTATTCGGCCAGTACGTCGCCCATTGCGGGCGGCAATCTCTATCTCGCTGGCATGTGGGCGGATAGTTCCGTTGCGCTGCTTGATGAAGTCCTGGGGGTGGCGCGTGCTCGGATCACCGCCCGCGGCGTGGCGCTGTCGAGCGACTAATTGCCGGCGCTGCGAGACGCAGCAACACAACTCAACCGAAGCCCGCCTCTGTGCGGGCTTTTTCTTTGGACGGGAGTCTGATGGACAAGAGAACCTTTCGGGCCGCTGCAGGGATCAGCGAGGCGCTCGCGGATCGCTGGTTTCCGCACGTCGACGCGGCGCTGTTCGAGTTCGGGATCCTGCGTCCCAATCGTGTCGCGGCGTGGGTGGCGCAGGTGGGTCACGAATCGCTGAGCTTTGAGCGGCTGCAGGAATCGTTCGACTACAAGCCGCAGGGGCTGATCGATACCTTCGGCAAGCGCATGCCGGCGGCGATCGCGGCCACGCTCGGGCGTCAGCCTGGTGAGCGTGTGGTGCCCGTCGAGCGGCAGCAGCGCATCGCCTCGATCGTCTACGCCGGCCGGTTTGGCAATGGCGACGCGGCGAGCGGTGATGGCTGGCGCTTTGCCGGGCACGGGCTCAAGCAGATCACGTTCCGGGCGAATCATGAGGCATGTGGGCACGCCCTCGGTGTCGACCTGATTTCGCATCCGGAGCTGCTGACGACAGATGACGCGCTGGCCGCGCGCTCGGCGGCCTGGTTCTGGTACGCCAACGGTTGCAACCAGCTGGCTGACGCCGGCGACTTCAAGGGGCTTACGCGCCGGATCAACGGCGGTGAGATTGGCTTGGCCAAGCGAGAGGAGCGCTGGGAGCGGGCCAAGCAGTTCATCCACGACTGATAAAGGAAAAAGGGGTCTCAATGCAGGATCACGAAAGGAATCTCTACATGCTGCTGGTGATGGGTGCTCTCATCGGGCTCGGCAAGCTGCTGGTCAGCGACGACCCGATCACGCTGCGGTTGATCCTCGGGCGGGCCGTGCTGGGGGCGGCCACCTCGATGGTGGCCGGTGTCGGGCTGATGCAGTTCCCGGGCATGCCGCCCATGGCGCTGTACGGCGTCGGCTGCGCGCTCGGCATCGTGGGCTCTCAGTACCTGGAGGTTTGGCTCAAGCGCTGGATGAGCCGGCAAGGGGGTGCCCGTGGCAAGCGTACTTAAGGGCGTCGTGGCGGCGCTGGGTGGCTGGAAGGGCTACGCCATGGTGTTCGCGTTTGGGGCTTTGCTGGCTGGCGCCGGCGTTTGGAACTGGCAGGCGAATGCCTATGAGCGCCAGCTGTCCGAGCGCGGCCGCGAGCTGGCCGAGCTGCGCGCGACGCATGCCGGCGAGCTGGCGGCCGCCGCCGACCTGGCGCGTGACTGGCAGGGGCGCTACCGCGAGTCGGAGCGCAATGCGGGGCTGGC
>NZ_CP038639.1:300000-402635 GCF_004768545.1 Cupriavidus oxalaticus
CCGTCACCGCGCTCGCCTGTCGCGGCAGGCGACGCTGCCAGCGGCGGAACTCCGCTTGGCGCTGCTGGTACTGCGCCAGCAACTGGCTGCGCACGGGGCTGCGCGTGATGGACGAAGCCGCCTTGAGGCTGGGATGGCGACGCGCGACGGCGCGCGCCGTGATGGTCTCGTCGTGGGCCAGCAGATCTTCCAGAATGCGAACGAGGTCCGGATCGTCTGGCGCTGCCGCTGTCGTCTTGGTCTCAGTCATCGAGCACTCCGCGTGGCGGTATCACCGACAGATCCGGGCCATCAGGGAAGGGCAGCTCGCCGTTAGCGCTGGCCAGCAGCTTGCGCACCCCTTCGAGCCGAACCCGCGCATGTGCAATCTGGTTATCGCGCCCCAGCGTTGTAGCCGGTCGTGCCTCGGCATGTGCAAGAGCGGCCTCCAGCTTGCCTTCCAGCTTGACGAGATGCGCCCGGTTCTCGGGCAGGTTGGTCGCCGACAGGTGCCGGCAGCCGGTAAAGCATTCCAGGTGCTTGGGGCAGGGATCGACCGTGAAGCTGTTCAGGCAGTGCCCGTACGGGGTCACATGGAAGCCATCGGCTTCCGCCTTCAGATAGGCGAAGGCCGCCTCGTCGCCTTCGTCAGCCTGGATGCGCAGGAACGCGGCAACGACGGGACCGCTGGCTTTGCCAGCCTGGATCATTTTGGCCACCGTGGCCGCTTTCTCGCCCAGGGAGGATTCCACTTCAGCCGGCAACTCGATCTGGTCGAGTTGCTCGGCCAGACTGCGATGGTCGTACACGTAGCTTTGCGTCACGCTACGCCGGTTAAAGCGCTTGGAGATGATCGTGTCCGCGACACCGAGCCGGAACAGCTCGGTGTTCTGTAAATGGCGCAGCATGTGCGACTCAAGGTGCAGTCTCTGGTCCTCCGGGCTTTGCCCATAGCGCTGGAACAGCGACTCTCCCGAAGGCCGCTCTCCGATCGCATTCGCCACGAAGCCGGTATCTGGCCGGTTCACCGCCATCACACGTGTCACATCGCAGATGCCGTCATCACGTTCCTCCGCCAGCGAGCACTTGGGTGCCAGGAACAGCAACTCCCAACTCTGGAGTTGGCCAGACATCAGTGGCAACGGTGCCGTGTCCGACAGCTTGGTCGGCACCGCGGCCCGCAGGTAGGCTTCGAGTTCGCCCACATGCAGGCATGTCTGCGACCATTGCAACCGGACGTCAGGCGGGATCACACTGCCATCGGCCCGGCGGAAGGATAGGGGGTGCTCGCCAGCCCGCATGGCCTTTTCAAGACGGTTCAGATACACGTAGGCAGCCGAGTCCAGGCGAGGCTGCCGTGCATGGCTGGTGCGTTGCAGGTCATGCATCTCCTGCAGCAAGGTGACGTCGAACTGCGCGCGATAGCGATCCAACAGGTCGGCCCGCTGCGCGCCATCCATAGCAGCCCAGAACGGATTGCCGGTCAGGTGAGGGTACAGATGGGCGGCGGGTATGACCTCATGCTCGGCGTACCACGGCAGCAGACGACCGCTTTCGGTTTGCTGCCGCACGGTCCGGCGTAGCGGCTCGGTCAGCGCCACACTGCGCGCTAGCGTCTCCGTCAACAAGTCGCGGAACATCTCCGGTACGTACTGCACCTTTTCGAACAGCACACGACTGTCCGACGTCGGGGTCTGCTGCTTTTCCGCGAAGTGGCGCAGCAGCAGCGCCTCCGCGTAGCCGCCCTGCGTGCCCGCGGACTGGCCCTGCCGGTCGTAGTAGGCGCGGGTGCGCTGCCAGTCCGCCGGCAGTAGCACGACCTCGCCAATGCGCAACCCGGTCACGATCATCGCGCGCAGGCACAGGAAGCGCAGCGTATCGACGAAGCTACGAGGCGGCTCGGTCATGACGATGCGCACCAACTCCCAGAAGGCGCGCCGCTCCGGCAGACGTTCAGCGCGCTTGCGTTGCTCGAGGGTGTCCCGTAGTTCGTCCTCGGATTGCAGGAAGGCGGCCCGACGGACCCGGCGACTCGTCGTTCGGCGCTGGATCGCGGCCTGGTAGAGCGGGCCGGCGTTTGCCAGCCGCTGCACGTCGAACAGATTCCTGAGGACGCCCTCCACGAGCTGCCCTAGCTTGCCGCAGGCCTGGATGCGGCTCGCCAGTTGGACAGCATGGTGCCCATCCTGTGTCGTCAGTTGCCAAGGCTCCTGGTCGGGTAGGCACGTCGCCAGTACCCGCAAGGGACGCACGATGTTAGACACGATGTGCCCGGTGGTATTGCGCTTGACCAGCAACTGCTCCAGCACGGCGGCCTTGATCAGATCCTGCCATGCCGCCGACAGCGCTGCTGGGGCAAGGGTTTTCGACTGCTCGGCCAAGGCCTTCAACATCTTGCCATCTCGGCCGAGATGGTTCAGGTAGTGCACAGGAGGCGGCACATCGCCTGCGAGCGCGGAGAGGTTCCAACCATGCCCCTTGTGCACGCGTCCGTCCGGCTCCAATGGCAGTGCCCAGGCCAGGCCCCGTTGTTCTGCCAAGGTTTGCCCCAAGGCGATGTAAGCGCGGTAGCCAGCGTTCATTCCGCTTTTTCCTCCAGCTCGTCCAGCACCGCTTGCACGCCGGCAATGGCCCTCTGCAACTGCAAGTATGCCGGAGATGCCGCCTCGTCGCGCGACGCATCATGGAAGAAGCGCACCACGCTGCGCAGGCCTGCCAGCACTTCGCGATGCAGCGCTACATCGCGGACCGGCATGAACCGGTGGCAGCCATAGCAAGAGGTCACCGGATTGAACGGGCAGGCCGGCTGGCCGCTGGTGCAGCCACCGATGCCGGCGATCGGGATGCCGTGCGGCACGCCGGCGATCTGCTGCTCGCCCTTGAGTGAACCCAATTCTTCCGCACTGATGAAGCGCGCGTGCGCGATGCGGGCCACCTGCTGGTAGATCGGAGACAGTCCCATGGCGCGATTGACGCGCTCCGCCTGGTTGGGCGAGCTGTCGAAGTACACGAGGCCGGTGGTCACGTCGGCGTGACCCAGGAAGGCGGCCAGCTCTTCCTGGTTGGCGCCGGCATCGACCAGGCGCTGGGCAGCGGTGTGTCGCAGATCGGTGGCCGTGACGCGCACGCCCAGCAGCCGCTCGGTTAGCGCGGCTATGCGCACGCAGACTTCCGAGGCGGAGACCACGCTGCAGAAGCGATCACCACCGGCATGTCCGCGCGCGCGTTGACGCTGCTCCAATTGGCCAGGTAGCACCGCCCACTCCCGTTTGACCCGGCGGGGCAGGGGCTTGATGGTGGCGCCACGCCGCTGCTTCACCATGCGGAAGGTCAGATGCACCGCTGGCCGCGCGTCAGTGCCGTCCGACCACACGCGCACGTCGCGCATGGTCAGTAGCGCAATCTGGATCGGGCGCATGCCGAACTGATAGGCACACAGCAACATCACCGCGTCACACAGTGCCGCATCGTCCAGGTACGCGCCATCGCGAACGCCTTGGGCCGTGTCATCCAGATAGCGCACGATCGCCGCTTCTTCCTCGATCGACAGGAAGACGTCCCCGGCGCGTACGCCAGCATATTTGTCCTGTGCAGGGAGGGGTAGAGCAGCGCCGAGGAACTCGCGGTACTGGGGCGACCAGCCACACAGCCGATAGTGACAGAGCAGGCGCAGGAGCGCCTTGGCGAACCCGTAAGTTTTTACGGCTTTTCCTAAAGCCCGCAATGCTGCCCAACTGGCCACGCAATTTTCGGGACCGGCCATCAGCAGGGCGATGACTTCGGCGTAGCTCAGGTGCTTCGCGGCTTGCAGGTACCTCGTCGCCGTCGACACGTGCAGGTTTTCCCCGAGCAGGTACAGGAACAGGTGCTTCAACAGCGTTGCGTAGCTGCCGTCGTACGCGGCGAAGTCAAGGTATTCGGTACCGCCATTGATATGGACGGCGAAGACGCTTGCGCTGGCCGGGTCATGGATCACGCGCGTGGCGTCGTCGAAGTCGTCGTAGTAGCGCAGCAGGGGCGGCAGCGCCGGCAGTTGCCGCACGATCTGGTCCAGCCAGGCCTGCGCTTCGCTCGCAGTCCATTGATTGACGTCAACGTGCGCTGGCATCTCGGTCTCCCGGCGGCAGGGCACGCAGCACCGCGACCCGATCGTCAAAGACGTTGTTCCAGACGGCCGACAGGCGGTCTTCGAACACGGCCCGCGCATAGTAGGCAGCGCGCATTGAGCTGCACCAGCCGGTCGTCGCGTGCCATCCCTTGACCCACCCAGGTCGACACCATGACGACGAATTCCAGCCCGGCGCGCCAGCGCTCCTGATCCGAGGCTGTCGGCCGGGCCTGATTGCGCAGCGAGACGAACCAGCCTTCCAGGATGGTGCCAAGCCGGGCGTCATCCAGGTCCGCCAGCGCATCGTCCAGCGCACCAGCGCCCAACATGTCGTCGGCATACGCATACAGCCGCTCGACATGATGCAACTTGCGCAGCCGCGTCAGTTCGGCGTGATCGGCCAGCGCCATCAGCGCCCACACGTTCGCCCAGAAGCGTGGCAAGCCATGCCGGTCCACCAGCGTCACGCCGTGCAGACGCTGCGGCACCTCCGGCTGATTGAGCTGAATGACCATGGCCGCCGAGGTCCAAGACCCAGGAATCTATACCATAGACCATCCTGCCTGTTGCGCCAGAAGCGGGATTTCAGGGTCTCAGAACGCAACAGCCGTAAACCTACCGCTTGTCCAGCCGGTTTTGAAAGGTCGCAGCGCCCGCTAAATTCAAATGTCGGTGCGAGCGTGCTTTTTGTGCGGGGTTGAATGCTTTTGTGGGGTGGTAGTGGGGCGGTGGTGCTGGCCTGACGTGACTGAGTTCAGCTCAGGGTGGAGCGGTGGATTCACCGTGGGCACAGTTAAAAGGTCCGCGTTCTGTGTAAGCGGCGCGGCCGTCATCGCGCGCTCCAGATCGAGCCGGTTGATCAGCCGCTGCCGCTTGACGTTCAGCGGCGCGCGATGGAGCCGAGCTGGTTCGCCCTGCAGCGTGCGCGACGGCCCCGCCTGCTGGCGACTGTCGCGCTGCGCCTGCACCTGCGCCGTGATGGCCAGCACGTGCCCCAGCCGCTTGTGCTCGACGATCGCGCCCTGGTCGATCTCGCCGAGCCGGTCATAGGTGGTGTAGGGCAGGGCAGTGCCATCGGCCCACAGCTCGATCCTGCCGTCCGGGTACTCGGCGACCTCGACATAGCGGTGGATCAGCCGCCGGTGCTCGGGCCGGTCCTCGAGCAGGTACATCACCTTGTCGTACTGCAAGGTGAGGCTCCGGGACACCTTGCGCCATTCGCGCCAGCTGAAGATCCGTGCCAGGTCCTCGTCGCCACGCAGCGGCCGGTGCGCGTCGAAGTCGCTGCGCGGCACCTTGGCAAAGCGCGTGTTGAAGTCGGCCATGAACCGCGGCGCAAAGGCGTTGGCGGCGTCCATGCTGGAGATTCCGCGCAGGCGCAGCTCCTTCACCAGCCGGTCCTGCAGCGTGCCGTTCATCCGCTCGACCCGGCCCTTGGCCGGGCTCGAATTGGCGCACAGGCTATCGATATTGAGCTCGAACAGCGCGCGCCCGAACTGGGTGTAGCCGCGCCCTTCGGCATTGTCCCTGGCGTTGACGCGGAAGATGCCGGCCTTGTCCGAATAGAACGCCATCGGCTTGCCGTGGCGCTCAATGTAGGCGCGCGTGGCGGTGAAATACGCTGGCGTCGATTCGGTTGGCACGAACCGCAGTTGCATCAGCTGGCCGGTGGCGTCATCGACGTAGACCAGCAGCGTGCACGCCGGCGCCCGGTCCTCGAACCAGGCGTGGTCGCTGCCGTCGATCTGCACCAGCTCGCCCAGGCAGGCGCGGCGGTTGCGCGGCTGGTGCACCTTGGGCGGGCGCAGCTTGCGCGGGATCCAGAAGCCGGCGTCGATCATGATCCGGCGCACGCAGGCCTTGGAAATCTCGATGCCGTGGCGCTCGCGCAGCTTCTCGCAGGCCAGGGTCGGGCCGAAGTCGGCGTAGCTGTCGCGGATCAGGCCGCGAATCCGCGACTCCAGACCGGGCGGCAACTGGCGGTTGCTCGGGCGATCGCGTTTGCGCGAGACCAGGCCGCTTGGCCCGTCCTCCTGAAGCCGCAAGACCAGCCGCCTAACGTGCCGAGCACTGATGCCAAGCCGCTCCGCGGCGCGCCAACGCGCCAAATGGCCATCGGCCACTGCCTGGATCACCTTCATGCGGTCAACTTCGCGCATGCTCATGGTCACCAATCCTTGGTCGTGCATGGCTGCCTCCCGTAGCATCCACCGCCGAACGGTGAGAATACGGGGCCGCAGCATGAGGTGACATCTCTAATCATCCCAAAGGTGACATTACTAATAATCCCCAACACCGCTTGTCCAGGCAAAGTTGAAATGTCCGGGCGCCAGCAAAGTTGAAATGTCCGGTTGTCCGGTGTCTGTCCAGCTTGTTTGTTCTGTCTTTTTGGGGTTCCCGTGGGGCGGTGGTGCTGGCCTGAAGCGGCAGAGTTGTGATCAGGGTGAGGCCGTCATGCCAGCAGGGCGGATTTGAATTTCCAGGTGTCAAGCTGAAATCAATCCTCAGTTCCGTTAAGCGGCCACGGCTGCTGCTGCAACCGTTGCAGCGCTTCCAACATATCGTTCTGGCCCAGCGAGCGCTGCGGCTTCTTGCCGGGCGGTCGTCCACGCTTGCGGGGAGCCCTCTCCGTGCCAGGCACAGAGAGTGACCGCGTGTTGTCGCGCTTCTCCTGAATGTATTGCGCTAATTGCAATACGTGCCCCAGGCGCTTGTTATCAACGATCGCGCCTTGATCCACTTCCGAGAGCCGATCGTAAATCGTGTAGGGCAGGGCGGAGCCATTTGCGCGTGGTTCGATTCTGCCGTCCGGATAGTGATAGACATCGATATAGCGACCGGCCAGTTTCCGATGCTCTGGCGTATCCGCCAGCAGGTAGAGCATCTTGTCGTACTGAATCGTCAGGCTCTTGGACACACAGCGCGGCTCGCGCCACGCGAAGATGAGATCCAGGTTCTCGTCTGGTCGCAGCGGCCGATGGGCGTTGTGGTCATTGCGCGGCGCCTTGGCAAAGCGCGCGTTATAGTCGGCGATGAATTCCGCCATGAAGGCATTGGCTGCCTCCATCGTGTTGATCCCACGCAGGCGCAACTCCTTGACCAGTCGGTCCTGCAAGGTCAGGTGAGTCCGCTCGACACGGCCTTTGGCCTGGCTGCTGTTGGCGCAGATACCTTCGATGTTCAGTTCGAACAAGGCCCGCGCAAACTGGGTGTGGCCGTCGCCACTGGTTGCTCCTTTCTTGTTGACCCGAAAAACGCTGGCCTTGTCGCTGTAGAACGCCACCGGCTTGCCGTGGCGCTCCAGATAGGCCCGCGTCGCCGCAAAGTATGTGAACGTGGATTCCGAATGAGTGAAGCGTAGTTCCATGATCTGGCTGGTGGCGTCGTCGACGTAAACCAGCAGGGTGCAGGCTGGGGCGCGCTCCTCAAACCAGCGGTGATCGCTGCCGTCGATCTGGATCAGTTCGCCATAGCAGGCGCGCCGGTTACGAGGCTGGTAGACCTTCGGCGGCCGCTGCTTGCGCGGCACCCACAGGCCGGCCACCGTCATCAGTCGGCGGATCGTTTCTTTGGACAACGTTAGCCCATGACGCTCTCGCAGTTTCTCGGCCGCCAGGGTCGGGCCGAAGTCGGCGTAGTGTTCCCGAATCAGGCCGAGGGCCACGGATTCGCGGTCCGCTGGCATGCGATTGTTGCTGGGTCGACCGCGCCGGCGAGAAACCAGCCCGGATGCGCCTTCTTGCCTATAGCGCTCCAGCAGCCGCCGGAATTGCCGGTCCGTGATCTCCAACCGTTCGGCAGCCACCCCGGGCCGCAACTGACCATCCACGACCGCCTGGACGATCTTGAGCCTGTCTAACTCACGCATGCTTACTGTAATGACCTCGGTTCCCGCCATCCCCGGACATCCTCCATTGCATTCAACCGGGCAGGCTGAATACCATGGACAGGCGCCTCAGGCGGACATTTCAACTTTGCTAGAACCGGACATTACAACTTTGCCGCTACACCGCTGGTTCGCATAAGAATTCTTATGTTCAATCAGGAGTGAACGCAGCAAGCCGCGCCTGGATGACACATGTAGACGCGACGACATGGCTGCTGCTAATGCGGCTCAGAACTAAGCCGGCGCGAGCGGCTTGGCCGTCCATCGGCTCAGCATAGATTGCGGCCTCCAAGCGGCGGGCCGCGGGTCAGTTCCTTGGCTCATGACCAACAGGGCACGAAGCCCGCGAAGGTTCGCCCTGGCAAAGGCTATATGTTATCTAAACAACACTAGTCAAGAGTGAAAGTTGCCCATCAAATAGAAGCATCTCTACTAACTCATTGAATTTATTAGCATTTCTATTGACGGGAGCAGGTGCGAGCGAGCCATCGGAAGTAAGTCGTCAAATAAAACCTACGCCCAGTAAGGCACATATTTCATGAACTTTCGCGGCGCCGCATCGTACGGCCTCAGCATGCCTGCGTCGACCGCCTCCTTGATGAGACGGGAAGCCGTGGCAATGGTGATCCCGAACCGCTCGCGGAGCGTAGCATTTGTCATATATTCGCGCTGCACGTAACGCAGGCATGCGTGAAGGTAGCAGGCTCTAACCCGCTCAATCTTGTCCATCTTGGCCAGTTCCTTATGCGCGAAGAGCGTGGCGCGGGTGGGGTCGGAGACGATCGCAAATTCGGGCGCGGGTGGTAGGCCTCCGGTAAGGGACATCACCTTGTCCACGCCGCTCCTCCGCTCTTCACAGATGCCAAAATGGCGCGCGCCGTTGGTTTGCATAATTTTGTTCCCGACCCCCAATGGGCAAGCCTGCCTAGGCACGCTGGAGAGTGGACGTCGGTGGCAAGCGAGTTTTGCTGACCAGTACCGAGAGTGATTCAAAAGACGCTTTTTTTGCAATTGTCTACGCAGTGCGTAGACAATTGAGCGAACCCACCGCGCGCCTTTCCCTTCATGTCGTAGTGGCTGTGCTGGTCGTTACGGCAGCCGAGCCATTTGCCTTTCAAAGGAGTTTTTTTCCATCCTCGTTAATGTCGTTGTCTGAGCGATTGTCCAGACGCGCTCTTGACAGCGTCACGGCCTCATGAAGTTTCTGCTCTAACAACTGTCTGGGTGGCAACTCGGTTAAATATTCCGCAACGTGAATTCCCGTCTGGTCAAGCTCCAACAGTTCAATTTGTTCGCGCTTCTTGCCAGTGCATAAGATGATGCCGAGCGGTGGCGCTTCGCCTGGCTCCTGCTCATGGCGGGCAAGCCAGCGAAGATAAAGTTCCATCTGGCCTTTATCTGCCGCCTTGAACTCGCCAAGTTTGAGTTCCACCGCCACAAGACGTTTAAGCTTGCGATTGTAGAACAGCAGGTCGATATAGAAGTCATCGTTATCGATCTGCAGTCGCTTCTGGCGGGCAATGAAGGTAAAGCCCGCTCCCAATTCCAGCAGAAACTGCTCCAGCTCGCGGAGAATGGCTTCTTCAAGGTCGCGCTCGAGGTAGCGATCCCGCAGTCCAAGGAAGTCGAGCACATACGGATCCTTTAGCACCATGCCGGGGCTGTATTCGCCTCGCTCACGCAGGGCGCCGAGTTCTTCGGCGAGTAGTGCATCTGACTTACGGGACAACGCCGTGCGTTCAAAAAGCATTGAATCGAGGCGGTTCTGCAAGGTTCGGGTGCTCCAGCCCTCATTGCGACACATTTCGAGGTAGAACTCTCGTTTCAACGGATCGTCAATGTAGATCAGGGTGCGAAGGTGGGTCCAGCTCAATTGTCTACTCAGTGCGTAGACAATGTCTTCATCGGAAAAAACCTCAGCGAAACGCAACATGTGACGCAGATTTTTGGCACCGAAGCCTCGGCCATGCTCGTCTTCAAGACGCCGTGCCAGTGAATTGACGACCTCCTCGCCATACTCGGCGCGCTCACCGCGCAGCACCTCTGAACGTAGGCGCTGACCGACCCGCCAATACAGCGTGGATAGCGCCGCATTGACAGTGACGGCAAGCCCTGCGCGGGCTTCACTGATGAGGCGTCGGATGTCGTCGATAATTTCGTCTGTTTCCGAGCCAGCGGCTAGAGTCGCCACGGAGGGTCGCCGCTTTGGTGAACGGTCACGAGTCATTGAAAAAATCCTTCACCAACGTACGGCTGACCGTAACCGAAGGTGGTCATAGAGCGTCTTGTACCGGCGATACAGGGTCCGACGTCCGGCCCCCTGTCCCTGCCATTTCCGACTCCAGAAACGAAAAAACCGGCTTTCGCCGGCTTTTTCCCCCGCGCACCAGGTGGTCAAGCCACACCGACATCACGGATTAGTTGTTAAGCAAATGCTAACCCGCTGCTGCGTTTTTTGCAATGGCTTGCTCGCCGAGTTCTGTTGTCGACAGGTCTCCAGGGCCGCTGAACGTTTGACCCGTTACACCCGCGCTGGCCAAGTGCGGCTCTGCCGCTGTCGCGACCGAAAAACGGTTGCAGGCCCCGGATTGGAGGATCCCATCCGCAACGGGCTGCCGCCTTTCGACGACCTCTACAGTTCCGCGCTTGCCTGCAACGCTCGGATAATAAAGGTGATGCAGGTGGTGCGGTTCTCCCGACAGTGCTGTAATGGGCTCCCGCAGGAGAGTCAATCATGGAATAGATGGTGCAGGCGCATACTGTATAAATATACAGTACACTGTTAGCAGGAGTTCGCCATGCTATCCGTCGCCCCAGAAACCATTCATCCGTCACTTTGGCTTGCCTCCCAGCTTGCTCGAGGAAGCGCACGCACCGTTCCGACTGGATATCAGTTGCTCGACAAGGAGCTTCCCGGTGGCGGCTGGCCTATTGGTTGCCTGACGGAATTATTGGAGCGCCAACCCGGCATCGGCGAGTTGCGCTTGCTACGTCCTGCGCTCGTTGCGCGCTCGAACCGCCCGGTCGCGCTTCTGGCACCGCCGCACGCGCCTCAAGCGTTGGCGCTCGCCAACTGGGGCGTCCCGTCCGCGCAGATTCTCTGGGTCGAAACCCGGCACACCGCTGACGCGCTGTGGGCTGCGGGGCAGATCTTGCGCGCCGGAACCTGCGGGGCGCTCGTCTTTTGGCAGTCGCATCTGCGTAACGATGCGCTTCGGCGTCTGCATCTTGCCGCCCAAGCCTCGGATGTCCTTTTCTTCGTTGTTCGTCCGACGGCCTGTGTACGCGATGCCTCGCCGGCGCCGCTGCGCCTGACATTGGAGCCTGCATCGGACGGCATTCGTGTGCAGTTCGTTAAGCGTCGAGGCCCGCAGCAGGAATCGCCGCTACACGTAGCCCTGCATCCCTCCCCCATTCTGTTGTATCGCCATGCTGCGCCTGTGGATCTGCCTGCGCCTGTCGTCCCTGCCCCTCGAAGTATTCCGGCCGAACTGGTCCACTGAGTTGGCGGTTGCTGTCCTGGACAAGGAGCGCGTGCATATGGCGTCGCCGCTGGCCATGGCGGCCGGCGTGAAGCCGGCAATGCGCCGCGGAGGCGTGCAGACGATCGCACCGCAGACCATTCTCTTTGACCGCGATGGTTGCGCCGAACAGGCGGCGCTCGAGCGAGTCACGATGGCGATGCTGCAGTTCTCGCCCAATGTCGCTACGTCCGAGGAGGCGGCGGTGCTTATCGACATCAGCACCACGCTGCGACTATTCGGCGGCGTCCGCAAGCTGCGGCAACAGATGCTGGCGGCCGTCAGGGCAATGGGGTTTAGTCCTGTCGCGGGATGCGCACCAACCGCAGAAGGCGCTTGGCTGCTTGCGCGTTCTGGCGGCGGAACGGCACTAAGTATGCCCACCTTGGTGCGAACGCTGGTCGGCATGCCCGTTGCGATCCTGCCGGCGGCGCGGCCGTTTGATGAGTGGCTGGACGGACTTGGCTGCCGCACGCTGGGCGACCTGCGCCGGCTGCCGCGCGCAGGCTTGCAGCGCCGATGCGGCGCCGCCATCCTTGAGGCGTTGGATCGCGCTCATGGGGAAGCACCGGAAGTCTTCGAATGGGTCGAAGCTCCACCATCGTTTGACGCCGCGGTGGATCTTCCGGATAGGATCGAGAACGCTGAGTCCGCCCTTGCCTACCTTCGCGGCTTGCTGGTACAGATGGTCGGCTGGCTAACCGCCCGACACCTGGCCATCAAGCGGTTTGGGGTCGAACTTCGCCACGAGCGCGGCCGCGCTGCCATCGCACCAACGACGATTGAGATTGCGCTGGCCGAGCCCAACTGGCATGAAGAGCATTTGGTTCGCCTGCTCAAGGAGCGTCTGACGCGGCTCACTGTCGAGGCGCCGATGATCGCCGTCGCGGTGTCTGCCATCGAGACTGAGCCGGTGGCACCACCCAGCGATTCGTTGTTTCCCGAACCGGGCGGCACACCGGCGGACCATGCACGCCTGCTGGAGTTGCTGGTGGCACGCCTTGGCGCTGACAATGTCCGCCAACCGTGCTTGCGTGCCGACTACCGCCCAGAAGTCGCCAACGGCTGGCAGCCGGCCACTGACAAGCCGGCCAGCGCAACGTTGCCCGCTGGCCTGCCACGTCCCGTTTGGCTGCTCGGTAAGCCGGTGCCGCTGATTGAACGCGACCACCGCCCCTTCTATGGCTCGCCACTGCGTATCGTCTCGCCGCCCGAGCGCATCGAGTCGGGCTGGTGGGGAGGCCAGCTGGTGACACGCGACTATTTCGTTGCGGAGGCGAAGGACCACACCTGCTACTGGATCTTTCAGGAACGGATGGGCAGCCGCGAAGGCGACGAAGCTCGGTGGTATCTGCATGGCCTCTTCGGCTGATAGCCATGGACATCAACGCCACGGCAGGTCTGCCCGACTACGCGGAACTGCACTGCCGCTCCAACTTCTCCTTTCTCGCCGGCGCCTCACGACCGGAGGAACTCGCTGAGCGCGCCGCCCAGTTGGGCTACCACGCACTAGCCATCACCGACGAGTGCTCGCTGGCGGGCATTGTTCGCGCCCACACTGAGGCCAAGAACGCCGGCCTTCGCCTTGTCGTCGGCGCATGGTTCCGTCTGCAGAACGCCGATGGCTCTTCCGCGCTCTCATTCCTTGCGCTCGCCCGGAACCGTGAAGGCTATGGAAATCTGTGCGAACTGATCACGCTCGCGCGCATGCGCGCCGCCAAGGGTTCCTATGTGCTGACACCACGCGACTTGGCCGCGCCCGAAGCGCCGTCCGAGCATCTGAAGGGGCTGCCGGATTGCTTGATCGTGTTCACGCCGGACTATGGCGTGGCGGCCGAGAAGCTGGAGGCGCAATCGGCATGGGTGAGCGCGACCTTTGCCGGCAGGGCATGGATGGGATTGAGTCTGCTCTACAAGCCGATGGACGATATTCACCGCGGCACGGTCGAGGCTGCCGCGGCGCGCCATCACCTGCGCATCGTCGCCACCGGTAACGTCACCATGCACGTCCGCTCGCGCAAGCCGCTGCATGACGTGCTGACCGCCATCCGTGTGCATCGCCCCGTTCCCGAGTGTGGGTATGACCTGCTGCCTAACGCCGAGCAGCACCTGCGCTCCCGCTTGCGGCTCGCAAACCTTTACCCGCACCGCTACCTGACGGAGTCGGTCCACATCGCAAACCTGTGCCAGTTCACGCTGGACGAGCTCCGTTATGAGTATCCCGAGGAAGTGATCCCGGATGGCGTCACGCCGTCTGACTATCTGCGGGAAGAAGCCTATGTCGGCGCGCACCGTCGCTATCCGGCAGGCATCCCCCTTGCCGTCCAGCAGCAGCTCGAGCATGAACTCGCACTGATCCGCGACATGTCGTACGAACCCTATTTCCTGACGGTCTACGACATCGTTCGGTTTGCCCGCTCCCACGGCATCCTATGCCAGGGGCGTGGTTCCGCAGCCAATTCGGCCGTCTGCTACTGTCTCGGCATCACCGAAGTTGACCCAGCGCGCGGCAACCTGCTGTTCGAGCGGTTCATCTCAAAGGAGCGTGCCGAGCCGCCCGATATCGACGTCGACTTCGAGCACCAGCGCCGCGAGGAAGTTATCCAGTACCTGTATCGCAAGTACGGGCGCGATCGTGCCGCACTGGCCGCTGCGGTGACGACCTACCGGCCTCGCAGCGCACTGCGCGACACCGGCAAGGCGCTTGGCGTGGACCCTGCCATCGTCGACCTGGTAGCGAAGTCCCACCATTGGTTCGACAGCAAAGCGGACCTGCTCAGGCGTTTTGGCGAAAGCGGCGTGGATCCGGAAGCGGAACTGTCCCAACGCTGGGCACACATGGCCGTGTCGCTGCTTGGCTTCCCGCGCCACCTTTCCCAGCACACAGGCGGATTTGTGCTCGCGCGGGGCAAGCTTTCCAGGCTGGTGCCAATCGAGAACGCAGCGATGGCCGATCGCAGCGTGATTCAGTGGGACAAGGACGACCTGGACGCCTTGGGGCTGCTAAAGGTTGACGTCCTCGCGCTTGGCATGCTGTCTGCGATCCGGCGTGCCCTGGACTTGGTGACCCAACAACGCGGTGAAGCCTTTGAGCTCCAGGACATCCCGGCGGAAGATCCGAAGACCTATGAGATGATCTCGCGAGCCGATACGGTCGGCGTCTTCCAGATCGAATCCCGCGCCCAGATGTCGATGCTGCCCCGCTTGAAGCCGCGCACCTTCTATGACCTCGTCATCGAAGTGGCGATCGTTAGGCCCGGGCCGGTTCAGGGTGGCATGGTGCATCCCTACTTGCGCCGCCGGCAGGGCCTGGAGCCGGTCAGCTATCCGAGCCCGGAGATGGAGCAAGCCCTGTCCCGGACACTTGGTGTGCCGATCTTTCAGGAACAGGTGATGCAGGTAGCCATGCTGGCAGCTGGCTTCTCAGCTGGGGAAGCGGATCAACTGCGTCGCGCCATGGCGGCCTGGAAGCGAAAAGGTGGGTTGGAGCGATACCACGAACGCATTGTGACGGGCATGCTCGAGCGCGGCTACGATCTGGAGTTCGCGGAGAGCATCTTCTGGCAGATCCAGGGCTTTGGCGAGTACGGCTTTCCGGAAAGCCATGCCGCAAGTTTTGCCCTTCTCGTCTACGCGAGTGCCTGGCTCAAGTGCCACGAGCCTGCCGCCTTCCTCTGCGCCATGCTCAATAGCCAGCCGATGGGCTTCTACACGCCATCTCAGCTGGTACAGGACGCAAAGCGCCATGGCGTCACGGTTCTTCCAGTTGATGTGACAGTGAGTGGCTGGGACGCCAGCCTGGAGCGTCACGATGGCTCCGTGCCGGCCGTACGCCTGGGCCTTTCACAGCTGAGGAGCATGCGCCGCGACGCGGCTGAACGCATCGAAACGGCACGCGCCATCCGGCCCTTTGCCTCCGTCAAGGATCTCACCCGCAGAGCTTCGCTAGACCGGCACGATGTCAATGTACTGGCCGCAGGGAATGCGTTGATTGGCCTGACCGGTAGTCGACGCCAGGCAATGTGGCAGGCGGCAGCAGCAGTCCCTGACAAGGACCTGCTGCGGCCCGCGGATCTGGACGAGCCAATGCCCGAACTCTCACAGCCGACGGAAGGCGAGGAGATCGTCAGCGACTATCGCTCACTTGGCCTTACGCTGAACCGCCACCCGCTTGCCTTGCTCCGCCACAAGCTTGCCACGTTGCGCTTTGTGCCCGCCGAGGTGCTTGCCACCTATGCCACGCGACAGATTGCCCGTGGCTGCGGAATCGTGACCGTACGGCAGCGGCCGAGCACGGCGAACGGTGTGGTGTTCTTGTCATTGGAGGACGAAACTGGCACCGTCAGCGTCATCGTCTGGCCGTCCATCCTGGAGAGGCACCGACGCGAGGTATTGACGGCCTCGCTGCTCGGTGTCTATGGTCAGTGGCAATGCGAAGGCGAGGTGCGACACCTGATCGCACAACGCTTTGTCGACTTGTCGCCCATGCTTGGATCCCTGGACACCGCGAGCAGGAATTTCTGTTAGCGGTTTCCTCGTTGCCCTCATCAGGAACCCGAAGACTGTCGCCCACGTGAGGCCTGAAATTCGGCAATGAATTGGATTGCCTGTTCGCACTGATCAAGCGAAAGGGCATGGATGCTGGGGCTGTCGACTGGAATGTGGAGCGATGCAATCAGCCACTTCATTGCCTTGCCCCGAGCCTCAAAGGCATTGACACCGTCTCGCCGCATCTTCGCTGCGACCAGCGGCTCGAGAGCATCGTGCAGTTGGCTCTTCTTTTCACGCAATGCGGCGTCGGCCAACCGTCCAAGCGGCGTATGGTGCTTGCTTCGCGCACGCACGCCGATCCAGGCATGGCACGGAGAACAGATCCACACCGGCCCGTGGTCTTCCTGATAGGGATAGGTCTCTTCTCCCATGCGGGCAAGAACCGCCTTCCCGCCGCAGTAATCACAGAGGGGCTGAGGAGGCGCAGGGATGGGTCGGCCAACACGCATGAATACACCGAGTCGCGCAATGCAGGAAGTGAGCGATTCTATGGCAGGGGGTCGGGATCCCTGGTTCCCTATGCCGCCAAGCGGTGCTCGTAGTATGGCTGGTCCCGGTCGTCCAGGATGGCATCGAGCGCGGCCAGGTCTTCCGGGTCGGGATTCAACCAGGCGTCCACATGCTCCGGTTTGACCGGTACGATACAACGATCATGCCCTGCAGCCGATACCTCAGCGGGCGGCTCGTCCGTGATGGCAGCGAAGGAATAGAGATCCGCCTCGCCCTCTTCTCCTTTGCTGAACGACCAGAGACACGCCACCAACATGTGCTGCTGCGGCTTGGGCCTGAATTCCAGCACCACGTTCTCTTCCTGTTCGCCAGGCGCCAGCTCTCGCTGTTCCAAGCGATGGCGTGCGACATTCTCGTAGAACGCATTGACGATCATGATGCCGTGGCGATAGCCATATAGCTGGCGCCAAGCCTTCTTGAGGTTGTCCCTGCGCGCATTGTACGATCCGTTTTTTTGTCGCTCGATCGCCGGCGTCCACCCCGGCAGCCTGCATTGGTAGCGCATCGGGATTACGACACGCTGGCCATCCTGCATCACCATGACCGGGGCGTAGTGACCAGGGAAGATACGGGAATCACGATCCAGCAGATCCGTGCGCTGCAGGTCGGCAAGACTGCGTTGCGCCCGCGCGATCTTGTCCGTCGCGATGCGTTGATCGTTCTCCGCCTTCTTGGTCGGCTTGGCTACCAAGGCTCGCTCCGCCGTCGTCAGCCGCGTCTTCTGCTGGAACAGTTCGGTCTCCAACGCGGTCGCCTGCTCCTTATCACCCGCCGCAACCAGGTCGGCAACAGCGCGCTCCTTTTCGTCAATCGGAGCCAGGAACGCGGCACGCATGGCTTTCGGAAGCTTGGACCAGCCCCCGTCCCGGCGCGTCTGCCAGAACAGTTCGACAAAATGCTCAAAGCTGACACCGGCACCGAACTCCCGAACGAACTTCCTGTAGTCGGCCTGAATTTGCGCGGAATAGCACATCGCAGTCACCGTGGCGTTGTCGTCTGAAGACCCCATTTTAGTGGTGGCTGCCCCACCCCGCGCAAATAGCGCTTCCTCTTCGCTCAGCGGGTTGGTCAAGCTTGTCAGACACCGCCTTATACAGCGCTTCCAGACCGCGGCCTAGACTTCAAGCATATGGCAACCAAGGAGTCAACATGCCCAATGTTCATGTGGTGCCAAGTGGCGATCAGTGGAAAGTGGAAGTCGAGGGTGGCGCACAGGCCCCTTCTACGTTTGACAACCAAGACGCCGCGATTACGTCGGGGACGACGTTGGCCAAACGTCTGCAGGTAGAGCTAATCGTCCATGGGAAGGATGGAGCGATCCGCATGCGAAACTCCTATGGCAACGACCCGCGGGACGTCAAAGGCTAAGCGCCGTACGGAGAAGCCGCCATCTGCGAAACTGGAGCGGTATCAAAAGAAGCGCAACTTCAGCATCACGCCCGAGCCGGCGGGAGCGCCTCGACGTCGCAAGAAAGCCGAGTCGTTACGCTTCGTGATCCAGAAGCATTGGGCCCGTCGACTCCACTATGATTTCCGGCTGGAACTCGATGGCGTGCTGCTCAGCTGGGCCGTGCCCAAGGGCCCCTGCTACGATCCCAGCGAAAAGCGTATGGCGGTCCATACCGAGGACCATCCGCTTGACTATGCCAGCTTTGAGGGTGAGATTCCGGCCAAACAGTATGGCGCCGGCTCGGTCATCGTCTGGGATCGTGGCACATGGGAGCCGGTCGGTGACCCGCGCGAGGGGATGGCGGCGGGCAAGCTGCTGTTCGACCTGTACGGCGAGAAGCTGGCGGGCCGTTGGGAACTGGTCCGCATCGCCAAGCCTGGCGACAAGTCCGAGCAGTGGATTCTCTTCAAGAAGCGAGACGCCTGGGCACGAACCTTGGCGGAGTTCGACGTGTTGGCCGCATTCCCGGACAGCGTCATCGCCAAGCCGCTCGGGCCGCTGACCCAGGCGTCGCTGAGCCCGACCAAAATCGATTCCAACGTGACGATGCACGACGCGCCGCTCGCGCCCTTGCCGGCGAAGCTGGCCCCCCAGCTTGCCACTTTGTCGCCCACACTGCCTGCCGATACCGGCTGGATCATCGAAACGAAGTTCGATGGATATCGGATGCTAGCCAGGATCGAAGACGCCCACGTGACTCTCTTCACGCGCAATGGTCATGACTGGACGCTCAAGCTGAAATCCCTCGCGGCCGAGATCGAAAAGCTCGACATCTCGGAAGGATGGCTCGATGGCGAGATCGTGGTGCTTCGCGATGGCGTGCCCGATTTCAATGCGCTGCAGAATGCCATCGACTGTCATCGCAACGACGCGATTGTCTTCTTCGCCTTCGATCTCCCCTTCTGGGAAGGTCGCGATTTACGCAATTTGCCGTTGGTGCAGCGGCGGGCGAAGCTCTCGGAGCTGGTCAGTGATCAGTCGGAGCGCGTGCGCTTCAGCGAGGCCTTCGATGCGCCACCGGCACAGATCTTCCAGGCGGCGTGCAAGCTCGGCCTCGAGGGCTTGATGTTCAAGCGTGCGGACGCCACCTATGTTTCCGCGCGGTCCCAGACCTGGCTCAAGGCCAAATGCAAGCTGCGTCAGGAGTTCGTGATCGGCGGGTTCTCCGACCGCAGCGGGGCGGCCAAAGAAGTTGGCAAGCTCTATCTTGGCGTGTACGCGGAGGGAGAGCTCCGGTACGCCGGCGGGGTTGGCACCGGCTGGGACAGTGGGACGGCCGTGGACCTGAAGAAGCGCTTGACGGCGATTGAAATCGAGCAAAGCCCGTTTTCCACGGAGGCGCGCTCCAGCCGCCGCTGGGGCGGCGGCCGTGCGGCCGCGATGCGCTGGGTGAAGCCAACGCTCGTTGCTGAGGTGGAGTTCTCCGAGTGGACCCCCGAGGGGCATGTCCGCCATGCGTCGTTCAAAGGTCTGCGCGCCGATCATCCCGCCAATTCGATCCGTCAAGAGGCTGTCCAGACCGTTGTGACGCCCCACGGCACCAGCGCCATCAAGGTTAGCAACCCTGACCGTGTCATCGACAAGTCCAAAGGCATCACGAAGGTCGAGCTGGTTCGCTACTACGAAAGCGTGGCCGAGTTCATGCTTCCCCACCTCCTGGATCGGCCGTTGTCGCTGGTGCGCGCGCCCGAAGGGATAGATGCCCAGACCTTCTTTCAGAAGCATGCGGAAACGGCAATGCCTGGCCTGACCGAACACCCCTCCTCCCTCTGGCCTGGCCATGCGGCGCTGCTCACGGCGGATTCACCCGCGGCGATTGTCGCGGCTGCGCAAATGAATGTGGTCGAGTTCCACACCTGGAATTCCACTGCCGGCAAGATAGACCGTCCAGACCGGGTCATCTTTGACCTGGACCCCGGCGAAGGCGTACCTTGGGACACCATGCGCGAAGCAGCCGTCCTGGTGCGCACGCTGCTGGATGAGCTGGGCCTGCAGTCCTGGTTGAAGACCAGTGGCGGCAAAGGCCTGCACGTCGTGGTGCCATTAGCACCGAGGCGGTCTTACGATGAAGTAAAGGCGTTTTCTCGCGCAGCGGTCCAACATCTCGCTGCCACGCTGCCGCAACGCTTTACTGCCCGATCGGGAGCGGCCAATCGCAAAGGGCGGATCTTCGTCGACTACTTGCGTAATGGCTTCTCGCAAACGACTGCGGCTGCTTTCTCGGCGCGCGCAAGGCCCGGACTCGGCGTCTCCATGCCTGTTTCCTGGGACCAGCTTGCAAAATTGAAAAGCGGCGATCAGTGGACGATTCGCGATGCCCGCGAGTACCTGAGTTTCCAGGTGGTCGATCCTTGGGCGTCGTACTGGGAGACGAGGCAGGTGTTGACCGCCGCAATCAAGCGGTTAGGCTAGCCCGTCCTTTGTGACTCAATCGACGCTTAAGAGTTCGTGCTTCGTGACCAGCAAAACGACCTGGTGACTTTCAAGCTTGAAAGTGATCAATTCGTTGTGTCGATGTGGATTGGGGATGTAAATCAGGGGCAAAAATGGCGTTTAATTCAGATTTAGAACTTTCTTATCGGACCCTATGATGTCTCGGCAGTCCTGCTACCGCCCGCATTGACCGTCCCTCGGCCTGCGGGCTCTTTTTTCGGCAGAACGGAGGCAAGTTGTTGGGCAGGTCAATTTGCCTAGCACGGCGCGACGGGGCCATACTGAGAGCGGGTAATGCAATCTTTACCCGATTTCTTCATGGACGTTCCGCGGCTCTCTGCTACTGGCTCGAGAGCCGCCTTTTTATCCGCGCCGATCGCTGGACAGGAGACGTGGGCACACCCACGGACCCGCCGTAGTCGTCAACGGCTCGGACACGTGTCCTCGCTCAAGCCTGCTGGATAAGAAAACGCTCGGGCCGCTTGCCCAGCCACGCCGGCGTCCGGCCTCGACCCGACCAGGTTTTTCCGGTCTTGGGATCCATGTACTTCGGCGGAAGCGGGGTTTTCGCCGCGCCAACGGATGCTGCACTGGCAGGCCGGCCACGACGACGCCGAGGCGCCACATCTTCGGGCGAGAGGTTATATCGAATCATCAATTCGCGAATCTGTTCGATAACGCCCGTGACCTCAGTCGAACGCGCCTCCGCGATCTGCGCTTCCAAGGCTTCCTTTTGCTGCAGCAGTTGCTGATACGTTGCCATTTTCGCCTCCAATTTATCGATCACTATTAACTTATACGCATTTCAAAGAAGACCTGCAAGGATTCGCTTTCTAAGTCGGCCCCCAATGCAATTGGCAAGCTGTACTCGAACGTGAGTTTCTTTGCGTGCGTCAAGGCAAAGAAAGGGGCTGCGAGAAGTAAAGTCGGTCGCGACTGGTACCGATTTGCTTTGTGCTCAGACTCGCAGAAACGGGTACGCTCGGTACCAGACGTCGGTCGCTGCGATGCAGGATTCGCGCTAAGCCGATGGGCATCAAGCGCAGAACCATGAAGAGCTAAAGGCTTTTTTGTCTCAGGCTTCACCTCCCTTGTTTAACACATGGCGATTTGATGGCTGGAACGCACAACGGTCTTGCTCCGGACCCGATTTTATGAGTGTCCTACCTTTGCGGCTGGACCGACTGTTTGAACTTGCGGTGGATCAAGTCACAGACGCACTTTCTGTGTCAAATTCATGGCACGACAGTCGCTAGGGCGCCTGGGATCCTCGGTATTTCCCCGAAGTTGTTTTCACATTGCCTTCCCTGAATAATCGCGCCCTCAGCCAACATCACGCCGGTGCAGGGAGACGTTGCCGTCCACGAACAGAGGAGTGTCCACATGTTTTGCTTCGAGTATGGAACAAGCAATGTTTACGCAAAGCTTGGCTTCGCGGACGCCGATGAAATCCCGCTTAAGGCGGGCATTGTGAAAGACATCACTGACCGGATCCGAGGTGCCGGGCTGACTGTCTCGCAGGCTGCTTCCCTTCTTGGTACATCCCAGACGGACCTTCTGCTAGCGGTCTCCGGGAAATTCCAATCCTTTCATGCAGCCGAGCTTCGAGGCTGGCTCAAGCAGTTAAGCTCGCCGTTGCAGGGTTCTTCTCAGTAAGCCGAAGACCAGCGACTAAGCCTGACAAAGAGCGCTACTCGGCTTTTTCCCTCGGGGAATGCGGTCGCACACGGGTATTGCCTCAGACGCCGCATTAGCAAGTTGGCAGATACGAGTCGGGCGACTTAGAAGGCCTTCCAATGCTTCGCAGCGCGCGGCCCTTGCCTGACATTGCTGCTGCAAAGCAGCATAGACTTGGCTTGCCCTCGGTGGCAATGAAGTTTACGGTAACGGATCGGTGTGCGCATCTCCCGCGCGTTCCTCGCACCGAGGCGTTCGTCGCCGTTCTCATCACTCTTCGTGGAATTCGATCCACGGACCAGCTGTCGTAGGTTCCATTTTCCGACCCCGGCAAAGGAGGCCACCATGCTTAGTCCGCACGAAATCGCTGCACTACTTCTACTCGGCGATGCGCCGGATATCGATGATCTAGAACCTGACCAACTGGACGGCTTGCTGGCTCACAAACTGGTCACGATGGAACACGGGCATGATGGCGACAATGCTTATCCCCGCCTGACGAGCCAAGGACATTCGATGCTCGAGGCCGTCCGAAGCATTCGGTAAGTCTTTTCGAGCTTGGTCTATCGCCGCGTTCCAGGCAACGCCGTCCCTACGTACGCCCTCGCTTGTATTGGGTCGAAGGATGGCGAAAGCACGACGGCAGTGATTGTCCGGCACTCGTCGTTGGACAGCAACACATCGATGGTGGACATTGTCCACTCGGCACCAGCCGAACTGGCCGAGCCGGGGCGAAAGAAGCGAATGATTTCCGCCTCACTCGCCCAGCGAACGAAGCAACGTCGGTACCTTTGCGCGGCTGGTGGCCTGAACACGGGCGATGAGCGCGTAATCGACTTGGCTCACCCCGTACGTCTGAGCGATATCGCGTTGCAATCGATGCCAAAGATGGCAGGTCATTTCAGCGTCGGCCATCGCTCTGTGCGCACGCCCTGCCTTGGGCAATTGCAGCATTTCGACGAGTGTAGATAACCTGTGATTATTAGCGTGTGGGTAGATACGTCTGGAAGTGAGCATCGTACACGCGAAGTGCTGATTGGCTGCGATGTCCAGAAGCCCAAGCTCGGCTTGCCAAAACCTACGGTCAAAACCAGCATTGTGGGCTACCACCGGATGTCTGCCGACAAACCTGGCCGCTTCACGCATGACCTTCGATGCGGCAGGCGCATTTGCGATCATGTCATTGCTGATTCCGGTCAGGCTCACAACCTGCGAGGGGATACGCCTTCGCGCGTTCATCAAGCTTTGATAACGGTCGACAATCTCGCCGTCGCGCAGCAAGATGACAGCAATTTCCGTGGCTCGGTCACCGAAACTTGGCGACAATCCCGTCGTTTCAAAATCCAGAACCGCGACCGTCTGCATCCTGCTTCTAAGTTGTTTGGTGCCGACGGCGAGACTCGAACTCGCACAGCTTTCGCCACTACCCCCTCAAGATAGCGTGTCTACCAATTTCACCACGTCGGCTGGGGAGAAACAATACTGCCTGGCGCCCGGAATTACAGAGGCTTCAACACTCTCGCAGAGACATTGGCCTTCGCTTAGGCCCCATCGCTAGGAAAGCGTTTCAGGCTTTGCATTCTAACCTAAAATCCGTGCTCAGGTCCCGCCGCGGACGGGACCGACGATGGCGTGCAAGAGGAATTGCGGGCGTGACGCCCATCCCAAGCACAAATGGAGTCATCTAACGACCATACTTACGGATGAGCTCTAATTGTTCATCGATGATGGCGAGGAGCTCATTCATTGAGCCAGAGAAGCGCTGTCGTACCTGTTGAAGCGCTTTTCGCTCGCTGGCCGAACGTACGAGTTCATAGCTGTCGCCGTCTTGCGAAAGTCGGATAACCCGCAACTCCTTGCTTGGCGGAACTTTCAGCCAGTACGAATACCCGTTCCTTATCCCGTTGTCCGTGCGCTCGCGGGGAAGCAGATATGGCCGGGCGAGCATTATCTCGGTGTGAATCACATCCAAGGACATGACGCTATTCTAGAAAAGCGAGACCCATGCAGCTGCCAAGGGTTGAATGCATTCTACCGAGTCGTGCGTCGACCGCACTTTAAGCTTCTTCGGCAATCAGAAACCGGTTCGGGTTCTTACCCAACCAAGCGGGCGCACGGCCCCGACCCGACCAGGTCTTTCCAGTCTTAGGGTCGCGATACTTCGGAGGCAGCTCGGCCTTCGGCTTGCTTGCGCCGCTGGCCGCCGGGCGTCCGCGCCGGCGCTTGGTAATGTCCTCGACCGTCAGGTCATACTCTGCCATCAGAGCCTGGATCTGCTCGACGACACCTGCTACTTCCTTGGCACGCACTTCTTCCAGGTGGGCTTCGAGCGCCCGCTTCTGGGCCATCAACTCCTTGTATGTAGCCATACGTTCTTCCTTTCTGATTGAGGTTTGAGAGACGACAGTGTGAAACCATTAAAACTGGAATCACAACTGCGCTCACCTTATCACAGGATGCGTAGTCCGATCCCAAAGATCGCATGTATAACATTTTCTCCTGCGTGATTGGGGCTGGGTCAACGCAGGACAAGGATTAGCGATTGGACAGCGAGGGACGAAGGACATCGACTGACCTTAACTCGACGCCCCGGCAATGCTATGAGCCCATTCCAGTATCGGCTCGAATCGAGATGGCAGCACTCGCCGGGCCTCAGTAAAGTAACCCAGCGAAGCTCGTGGTGTGCTGGGCGCCATAGTTCCGCGCTAATTGGACGCCTATCTTGGGTAGTGAGTTAGCAGGAGCAACAGGAATGAAACTGTGCAAGATTTTCGCCGCGCTTTCTATCCGTGCGAGCTATATTTCCGTCGCGCATCCACTACCTGGGCGATATCTGCCGTCGCCGTACAGTGGGCCATGTGGCCCGCCCCCGGCGATTAAGGGAATCGTGCTTGCTCGAGTGGCTGGCCTTTTTTTTGGTTCATCGCCGATGTGCCGGGCGACTGAGGGGCGCAGAACGACTTCCCGGCCATAGCACGGCTCATCCGGCGACCGGCGGGTTTCGGGGTCTACCGGTCGTACCCTTCCATCTGCAGTAGCGCCAGGCCTGCACCCAGGCGGCCCGAGAAGGTACTTTTGTAGAAGTCCTTGAGGCGCCAGTAGGCTGGCCCTAAAGCCCAGCCAATTGCGTGCTGGGGAGGACGCAAACCGTCAACGCCGCTAAGGCGCTCGCATGGGCCGCTGCGTATTCGGGGCCCTTCTGTGTTGTTGGGCCTAGGTAGCTGGCGCGCGCCATAGCCAAGAGGAGCCTAGCGTCGGTGACACGGACTCCAGCGCCGCTTGGCGTGACCGGCCGCCAGCCCCACTGCGGCGTGGGTGTATGGAGGCGGAATTCCTTGTGGATCAGTACCGGCGATAGTAGGGCCCAGATGGAAATCGCGACATTGTCGCTGATCGGCGGAAAGAGGGCGAGCCGAATTGGGCAGCGCGGCGTCGCTCATCTAGGCGATGCGCTGCCGCATCACGAATGAATCTTGGCGCGTCGCGAGATTGGTCAAATGTGCCCCGAGATCGGCGATACCGGCAGTGTCCAACGCTTTGGCGACGTGCATGGAGCGCGATTCGTTGCGAGGCAATAGAATCGCTCGAGCATCAGTGTACGGCCGGGGCATCGAGTGCCATAGCCAAGTGGCGTTGAACGAACGCATCGCTTGCGAAAACGCATTCTGAAATTCAGAGTCATTGCTGATCACAAACATCCGATAGTCATTACATAAGGATGCAATGGCACGTGGGTCCAGCGAGTAGGTGTAGAGCTTCCCTGACAACGGAACCTGGCATCCTAGGCGGGCGGCAATGTACTTTGCGGCAGCGGTGTGGTGTGATCCTCCGGAGTTCATCAGCCACAGACGGCCGTCCCAACGGTACCGGGTGAAGTAGTCACTGCCAGGGGAATGAATAATTCTGATCTCGCGGTGCGCCAAGTTCTCGTCTAGCTTCTTGAGACTGATCTCGCTGATCATTTCGCGCGAGTTTTTCTCGACCATCTGGTCTGTAGTTGCGAAATCGCGCAGATCCGATTTTGAGGCGGAGAAGCCGTGTAGCTCACTAATATCACAGGTCCACTGGGTATCCACCTCGCAGCGCCCAAGCCGGGTGTATTCCGGTCTTACGATACTGAATCCTTCCCAGTAATATCGACCAGCGGTCTTCCAACCTCGTAGGTAGCCGTGCTCATCCCCGGATTGCTTTCCAAGCTCATGCCAGTGTGGCACGCTCTGTGCGCAGACGTTCGTTGGCGGAGTATCCAGCTCAACACGAATATGCGGATATGTTTCCAGGACCTCTAAGAGCTTGACAGGGTAGCCGAAGTCTTCGCGGAGACTGACAATGAGGGATCTAAAAAGAGGGTGCAAGATTGTGTGGGATCTGGATGATTTGGGCCTTACTTTATCTCATCTTTGCGTTGCCGAAATGTTGGGACACAGGCCTAGTCAGAGATGCGGAAGCGTTCGCGATTCCTGCCAAACCATGCCCGCGCGCGCCCGAGACCCGATCTGGTCTTCCCTGAATTCGGATCACGGTAGAGCGGTGGCAATTCCCAAACCAACGTTGCACTTCGGTTCAAGGAATTCGTGACACTGTCCGTTATATGTCATCGTCGATGTGACGGAATTGTCAGCCTAGTGAAGATTGATAGCTGGCGTCAAAACCGAGTTGACTCTCTTACCTAGTGATCAGCATACGGAGTTTTGCAATGGTGATGCATGATGGACAGCAGCCAAGCCTGCACTGGTGGGAAAAGACTGTTGAGTATGCATTCGTGCGGTGGATGCTCCCTTCATCTTCGTCGGCGATTCCTTTGGCCGGAGAGGTAGAAGCAGCAATCGGTGACCTGCTTCTGAAAGACCCGTTCGCAAGGTTTAGATTGATCGAATTCAAAGCGCACCAGGATGATATCCAAAGTGAGAAGAGAAAGTTTCCCAAGCTTCGGGGTGCTGCATTTAAGGGACTTCGTTTTCAACGTGCACTTCTAGAAGGCCATGATCCACTCGTCGGACACGACGGAGCGGCTGCCCACTGGCTTGTGTTCGGGGCAGAAATTGACAAACAATTTCACTTGAAGGCACAGAGATATTGCGAAGAGGGCGCGCAGGTTTTACGTCCTGGCAATTTGGTGCTTCACTCCGTCGATCTTGCTGTGATGGTCGACTATCTTGACCAACTCACTGCCGCAAGGAAACGGGAAGAGGCGGCGGGCGGTAGCGGTAGCTTGGTTTGCTGCGCGGTTGCCGATGGTTCGGTCGTGCCGCTATCAGTGAACGAATTTCTGCAGATTGCTTGTCCCGACCTATTGCAGGCTGAATCGCCAGACCCAGACCCAGACCCAGACCCAGACCCAGACCCAGACCCAGACGATAACGATGACGATATCTCGCCAAAACCCGGGCGGCCCTCGCCGCGATGATGGTTGGACGGAGTCATGTCTTTGCACCATCCGGGGCAACTAGATCGGAACGCCGCCGTAGGTGACGGAGGCCCCGCCCCAGAACGCCGCCCGCGCAAGACACTAAACTTCGATACGCCGGCTGAACGATTCCATCAAGCTGTTGCGTTGACCGGTTGAAGCTGCAGCCCGATCTCGGTCGGATGTGCCCTTTCCGGGCGACCGTCCCCGGAATTCGGCGATGAGCCTTTCTTTTGCCCGCTTTTTGGAAGGTCATGACTCTCTACATCGGACTCGTGGCCGCTCGTCAGCGTCCGCAGACGACCTGCCCCTATTCTGCAACCGTTCGTGCATCGTCTCGCAGCGTATCAACATCATTGTCGCAGGCGCCTCGTCTGTGCCGGCGACGGCAGTCTCCGCGGCGCTGCGCAGATATACTTGCCGGGAGACGATCGCGACAATCACGATGAAGGCGCCGACGCCGATGGCGCGGGCCGCAAACGGAAGGTATCGTCCCATCAAAGTCGCACTGGGTAGCAGAAATTTGGTGGCGAAGGCTACACGAAGTTGCCATAAGCCGATGCTACGCTGTTGCAGGGTTGACACGACCCCATTTTCCCATAAGGAGCCGGAACGCGCGTTGTGTAACATCGCACTGGGCCTGAAGAGCATGCCAAAGACAATCGCTCCTCTACCGCGCGGCTACTACTGGGCCATCCCGCACGCACTTTTTCCGCTGGACGGTCCGAATGGCCATGATGAGGTCTTTCCTGGAGCCCACTGTGTCAGCGATGGCAAATGGGTCACCTTCAATAAGAACGGGCAAGAGGTCTGGGCGTGCAATGCCATCTATGCCGCAGCCCATTTCGACTTTGCTCCCGCTGCGAGCACCTGAGCGTCGAGAGCCGACTGAGGTGCCGGCGCGCCGCCGATACTGCGACGTACTACGCGATAAGCACAACGTTATCGTGCCTTATCGCCGCATCCCAGCAATGCCAGCGCCTCACGTGCATCCGGCCCGGCGCGCTGCGTCCAATCGTGACCCGCCAGAGATGGCGGAAGCGCAAGGGCGTAGCCGACAAAGTGCGGCCGGTCAGCCTTTAGCAGTCTTGTGACTGCTCTAAAGGCTGACGGTCCTCCAGATTCACTTGCATGGTTGGAATGTTGCGGACATAACTAGCGCAGGTTGGCGGCTGTGCTGAACTGCGCCAGAGAAGTCAGAAGGTGGTCGCCGTGGGATCGGGCCCAATTCGGCCATCTGGGCGGTCCAGGGACGCGATCTGGGCCTGGTCTTCCGGCGTCAAGCGGAAGTCGAAGACGCCGATGTTCTCGCGGATCCGTTCTGGGTTCGCTGACTTCGGGATGACAATTAGCCCATTGTCCAGATGCCAGCGGATGATGACCTGGGCCGGCGTCTTGCCATAACGGGCAGCGATCCTGCTGACGGCGAGGTCGTGCAAGAGCCGGCCCTGACCCAACGGGCTCCACGATTGGGTCCGCACGCCGAGACGAGCGTTAATGGCACGAAGCGCAAGTTGCTGAAATCGCGGATGCAGCTCGATCTGATTCACCACGGGGATTTCGCCAGTCTCGCGGGTAATCCGTGCCAGATGTTCGGGACCGAAGTTCGACACGCCGATTGAGCGCGCACGGCCCTCCTCCTTAAGCCGGATCAGTGCGCGCCAGCTTTCCACATATAAGCCTCGGGAAGGTGCTGGCCAGTGGATCAGGTAGAGATCGATCGCGGGCAGTCCCAGGCGCCGCAGGCTCTCATCGAAGGCGCGCAGGGTGCGATCATAGCCTTGGTCCTCATTCCAGAGCTTCGTTGTGACGAAGACCTCTGATTCAGCACCGGCCGCGCGGACCCCCTCGCCTACACCCCGCTCGTTGCCGTAAGCCGCAGCGGTGTCGAACAGCCGATAGCCGGCCTCGATTGCCCTCCGCACAAGCCCAGTCGCCTCTTCGTCAGGTGTGCGCCAAAGGCCCAGCCCAAGCTGGGGCAGCAGTGTCCCATCGGCGAGCGGCAGGATCGGCTGTTCGTCCGTCACGGCGCGCGTAGGAAGAAGCCAGCAATGCTGGCGCGCACGTGGGCGCCAGCGTTCTGGTCGACCCTGGCCACGCGGTGCGGGCGGTCCTCGCCCAGCAGCACTAGCCGGTTGGGGCTGGGCGAAATGGCGACCGCGACGTCGGAGATCATGGCTTCGTCTGGACCGTCGTCCGAAATCCAGGCGTGGTCGCTTCCACGCGCTGGCGAGGATTCCAGCCGCGCAGGATCGGCAGGAGGATAGACGAAGAGCTCGCCGCCCCAATGCAGCCGCCAGCGTGAATGCACGAAGAACGTAAAAGAGCCGGTGTACTTGGCCGCATCTTGGTGCAGCGATAGTGCGCTTCCGACTGGGTAGAGCCAGGGGCAGAGGTAGATCCCGGCCCAATCGATGCACTCGGCGCCTGCCACTTCAGGGTGCAGCGCTGAAAGGGTCCTGACCGCGTCGATCAAGTGGTCGACGGCTGTGCCAGTTGGATAGGTAGCGCCCTTCCAGTCGAAGCGGCCGTCGGGGTCGTAGTATACGGACTCCCCGCGCTGGGGATTGCCGTCCCAGAGCCGCCACACCCGATCCCACTTTTGCCCGTGCACCCCGCGGTATTGACTCAGGGCGACATGGTCGCGCAGGGCGCCGAAGGCTTTTGGGCCTAGAACGCCGTCGGAAACTAGCAGTCCATCTTGGTGCAGGGCGATAGAGCTCATCAGACGCGATCCAGTATGCCGGGCATCGGGCTGGGGGAGAGAGATGGCGGGAACGCGTTACGGCGCCCGTCGTGGATAAGATTGGCCCGCGCCCCGTCGGCGAAAACGTAGTTCAGGAACAGCTGACCGAAGTCCCCGCCGCGAAAC
This sequence comes from Cupriavidus oxalaticus, assembly GCF_004768545.1. NCBI lineage: Bacteria > Pseudomonadati > Pseudomonadota > Betaproteobacteria > Burkholderiales > Burkholderiaceae > Cupriavidus > Cupriavidus oxalaticus. The sequence continues at coordinate 330,395 of NZ_CP038639.1, forward strand.
GGCTCGCGCCAGTGGTCGATGCTGTCGCCGAGATAGATCACCGCATCGCCGGGCCGCTGGGTGATGGCAACGTCGGGCTCGAACCAAATCGGCGGCGTCTGACCACCGCTGCAGCCTAGATGAATCGTTGCAGCGACCTGGCAAGAGGCCCTGTCGCGATGACGCGCTAGCTCGTCCCCATGGAAGTAGAGCCGGGCGTAGGCATAGGTGGGCAGAAGCTGACAGCCACTGGCCTGTTCGATTCCAGGCTTCAAGCCAAGCAGCATGGCATCCAGGGTGGAGTCGCCCCAATGGCTGTCGGCCCCCGGCGCCTGGCGGTCGCGTTTGGCCTCGCCCCGCCAGTGCCGCAGCAACAAAACATAGTAGAGCGTCCGCGCCATCCGTTCGTCGATGAGTTGCGGAACGATGACGAGCCTGCGCTGGGCGAGTTCCGGAACCATGCGTCCCTCCTAGCGCTTCGGCCCGCTGCGGCCGCGCCAGACCGCGCTGCGCCAGGCCTGGCCCATGGATTTCCCCCTCACATCATCCGCGAGGACATAGCCGTCGTCGATGCCCAAGTCCCTCGCCCTCACATAGCCGCGGCTCTCCAGGAATTGGCGGATCTGCTCGCGGATCGGGCCATTGTTGTGTTCTACGGTCAGCACCCGCAGCCGGTATTTGTCGAATGGGAAGCTCTTTAGAAGGGCAAGCTCAGAGCCTTCCGTGTCCAAGCTCCAGTAGTCGATAGTCCTAGGCGCGCCCGCGCGTTGCAGCACCGACCAAATTGTGCGGGCCGCCTTGCTTACGGTCGGCGCCAGCGCCCCGGCTGGCCAACGCTCACCCAGCACCCGCCGCGTGAACGAGAGGTGCCGTGGATCGTACTCTTGAATGATCCCACCGTAGACACCCGCCGCTTCTAGGAAATCGACGGACCCGTCCCGGTCGTAGAGGCAGCAGTCCAGACAAATGCAGGCGCGATTTGCTCTCAGCTGCTGGAAGGCCTCCGCGTTGGGCTCCACACAGACACCACTCCACCCGTATTCGCTCTCAAGAAGCCAAGTGTTGCTGCCCTTGCGCCCATTGGAAGCACCGGAATCCAGGAAGTAGCCACCAACTTGACCGCCCAACGCGTCAACCACGAAGAGGTCCTGGCCTTGATATGAGTAGCTCAGCATCCCATTCCGCACGTCTGTCATGTCAGTGCCTCCTTCGCGCAAGGGCAGCCGAACGCCAAGCGGCGCAAACGCTAACTGGTGCTTCCGGCGCAAGCTCCGGCTCGGCGTGATGCTCGTCCAGCCGACGATCGCCATATAGCATCGTCACATTGATCCGGTGGCTCAGGTAGTCCGGCCGAAAGCAGACCGCCTCGGTGCCGTGGAAAAGGTCGGAGTTGAAGATGATCGCGCGGTTCTGACGGTACGGGATGCGGATGGCCCGGGGCTGATGTCGCGTCATCAGTTCACGGATCAGGTCCGGCCGCTCGTTGTACTCGCGGAAGGTCCAGGAGATTGGCGCCTCCAGGTCGTACACAACCATGCCCCCCGAATCTGTTTCGAGGTTGGCCTCGTCCGGCGTGATCCAGAAGTTGACGTTGATTGCCGCAAAATCGGCGTGGATCGTGGATCCACCTGGCAGGACCTCCGTGTTTTTGAATGCCCAGAGCTGCCGCAAAGGATGGCGCTCGCCGATGATCAACGGGAAGGCGTCGCGAATCTCCTCGGCAATCTGCAACACCAGGGGCGCATTGAATCCGGTGAAGAAGAGCGTACTCAGCCGGCCGTGGGCATAGCGGTTGCCGGCCCAGATCGTGGAGTCCTGGCAGAAGTGAAGCAGGCTTTTTAGCGCCTCAGGGGTCAGGAAATCATCGATAACTACCACGCTTGGGCGGCGCTCCAGGTAGTGACGCTGGACCCGCCATCGATCCCACGTTGGCGAGAGCGCACGGGGGGTAACGCGCGGCGCTTCGGCGACATGGACTAGCCGTCCGAAAGCCCGCCCTACGCTCTGCTCGTCTTGGTCCGTGAGTGGAGTCCGCGCGCCCCCCGAACCGGACAGCCTGGCCAGGGCAGCCTTGTATTCCGCGATGATCTCATCCAGTGGCACATCGACGCCGCGGCGGCGCAAATGCTCGCATTGGTCGAGGTCGTGGCGCAGCTTGCCCACCGACAGGCGAGCGTCAGCGATCGGGCGTGTACGGCCATCTATCCATGCCGGGTGCCACGCGCTACCCCGCTCGATACCAGTCAGAATCGCCGCCAAGTCGCCGGCAAAGCCGAGGGCTGCCTGCTCCATGGCCGCAACGACTTCCTCTGCGAGCCACTGTCGGCCGTCAGGCTCTTCGTTCAGGATTGCCAGACAAAGCGCTGCGGCCTCCCGCGTCCTGTCGCGGCGGACCAACTCCAGCGCCAGGCGCCGCCGCGATTCGCCGGCAACGACGTCGAGTGCAGCGGCAGGCCCTGCGAGAGCGGCGGCTGCGAAGTTCATTCGGCCTCTAGACCGCTGGCAGCCAGGGCTCCCTGTCGCCTCACGGCGACGGCGTACTGGACCAGCGCGCCAAGGGAGGTCATCACGAAGGGGGCCAGTTGCACCCCCCAGGTGCCGCCGAAGCTTGTACCCGGACTGACCTCAGTCCCGCCCCCGGGGCTTACTTCCGTGCCGCCGCCCGGGCTCATTTCCGTTCCCTCAGCGACCCGGAAGTCGCCCAGGAAAAGCTGGGCACGGCGCAACGAGGCGGCGAGCGACTCAGCCCAGTTCAGGGCGCCTGGGCTCATCTCAGTGCCGCCGCCCGGGCTCTGTTCAGTCCCGCCGGGACTCATCTCCGTACCCTCTGACGCTACCTTCAGAACGGCATTGGAGAAGCGCGCCGCGACATTGATCTCCGCAGCCAGCTGCTCGGACAGCCGAGCGCCGGGGCTCATTTCCGTCGCCGTGGCGCCAGGGCTCATCTCCGTGGCGGTGACGCCCGGGCTCATCTCGGTCCCGTCCTCGGCGCGCGCCAGGAGCTGACTCAGACGCTGGGCATTGCGTATTGAGCGGGCGAGTCCTTCGGCGAGCCGCAGCGCACCGGGACTCATCTCGGTGCCGCCTGGGCTTTGCTCAGTACCGCCTCCAGGACTCATCTCCGTACCTGACGCCACTCGGAGGATCTCTGCGTCGAAGCGGGCCGCACTGGTCAGTTCGGCCGCCAAGCGTGCGTATTTCGGGGCGCGTGATCAGCGATTTCGGGGGAACGTGATCACCTGTTTCGGGCGGAAGCTGATCGCTGGTTTCGGCGGAACGTGATCACTTCGGCGACGCCGCCGAAATCGGTGATCACGTTCTCGAAACGAGTGATCACGTTGCCGAAATGGGTGATCAAGCAGCCGAAATGGGTGATCACGCACCGTAATGGGGCCGAGCAAGGGTTAGGGGTGGAACTGCGCATGGACTAGAACGCCGGCGATACGCTGCTTCCTTTTTTCAAGGAAGCAAGCTGATGCCGGCCAACCGGATGACCATGCGCAAAATCAAGGAAGTGCTTCGCCTGAAGTGGGCGTGTGGCCTTTCGCACCGGCAGATCGCTAGGGCGACTGGTGTGAGTGTTGGCGCCGTTTCGCAGTACGCGGCAATGGCGAAGGCAGCGGGGCTGGATTGGCCGCAGGCGGACAGCCTGAACGAAGATACGCTGGAGCAGCGGCTGTTCGGCGCGCAGAAGCCGGCCAACAGCCCGGGCGGGCGGGTGACGCCGGACTTCCCCTATCTGCATCCGTCGGTTTGCACAAACTTGTTCCCGGTTTTTGCAGAATTTTGTTCCTGGCCCCATGGGCCAGACCAAAGAGCGTCGCGGGAAGGAGGCCTGACCCGTGACGGCCGCCCTTCCAGCCTCACCGGCGTGCCGCCGGCTTGGCACCGTGAGCGCGCGGGGCACGCACGGGGCCCCTGACGGCGCGCGTCCGCGGCTTCGCCAGCCGCAGCGGGCCAGGCAGCGACTGACCGATCCGTTGGGAAAAGGAACAAAATTACGCAAAACGTCGCCTGGAGGAACAATATTCTGCAAAGTTTCTTTGCATAAAATTGTTCCCGGTGCCTCGGAAACGGCCAGCTGGCGGGCGACCAGCAGGAACAAAATTGTGCAAACCAACGGCACATCTTTGCGGATCGCCTTGCCAATGACTTCGTTGGAGGGAAGCAGAGCATTGATGTACCCGATCAACCCCTCGAAACCTGCCGCATAGCCACGTGCTCCAACTTGTTCCTTCAACGTGCTGATCCGGTTTCCGCCTTCGTAGGCAATCACACGGACCGCTTTGCGCCGCAGCGGCCCAAAATCGTCGAGCCGTTTCGCGAAGAGAATCGCGCCCAAGTTGGTGATGTCCCATGCACCACTGCCGTTGCGCCGGATCAAGCTTTCGGCGGCCAGGCGCTCTAGGATCTGAGCCCGATTCTCGGGTAGCGGAATGCCGGCTAGGTCGAAGTACGCCGGATAGTCGAGAAGCGTTACCACCTCTTCTTCCCGTACATCCTTACGGGCGACCATCGCTTCGAAGGGCGTCTCATCGAAGATGCGCCAGAGCTCCCGCTCTTTTTCGGGGAACTCTTTGAGCTTCTTCTTCAGAGATCCGATTCTGATGAACTCGTTGTGCATGAACTGGACCGGATGCCTATAGGCTCGGCCAACTTCGAGCACAACGACGCGCAGACCATCCAGTTCGACAGTACTGAACGAGAAGTTGATCTTCGGACTGAGCAGCCGTAGCAGCCAGTTTTCCAGTTCCTCATTGCCAATCTTCGCTGCGGATGGATCGAACGTCGTGCCGACGACCTCATGGGTTGCGTCGTCGATGCCCCATACCAGATATCCGTGCGCCCGATCGCAGAGCGCCGCGGAGTTAGACAACGCTGAGATGTACTCGCCGATCTGCTCTTGATCTACGCGGTTGCGTTTGAATTCCAACCATTCGGTTTCGGCTGGCAACTTACAGAGTTCGCGAACCAGGCTCGCAAGCGTTTCGAGAGAGGAGGAGGAACTCATACCAGGGTAAGTGGGAACTTTGGCGTGGGAGTGCCTTATTTTACTTGACGATACTCAAAGGCCGAGCTGCAAACGACTGCCGAACTCAGCGACTAAGCACGAGTCCGTCGCCGAGCTTGGCCGCCAGAATCATCAAGTTCTGGCAGAACTTCCGCTTTTCCTCTGGCACCCCTGGCTGGTTGGCAATCCAACCCTTGAATGCGTAGAAGGACTCAGGGGAGATCGCGGTCAGGCGCTCCATGACGCCCGTATTGGTAAAGACGATTGTGCTGACCCGACCGCCACGCAGTAGCTTGGCTATCCCATAGGACATGGCCGCCCCGCTGTCATCCGCAATCGTGGTCGACAGCGTCGCTTCCGACGTGCTCGCTTTCACTGCGCCGACGATGTCGACCACAAATCCGACTTCGTTTCGCCCGCGCACGCAGGCACCCATCCTGGGGGCGAGTATGAAGGTCGGATCCACGGCCTGGAGGGCGCGCAGGATGACTGACTCTGCGATGGGCTTCGCCGTGACGAACTGCACGCGCTTGTTGTAGAGCCCGAGTCTGACGGCATCCTCGATGCTGCAGCCTGCGGCGGACGCATAGGCAAGGATCGCATAGTTCCCGATGACCGAGATCGTCTCCGCGAAGCCCGCGCCGCGAAACGCCTCCAACAACTGAACCAGCATCTGTGGGGCATTCCCCGGCGCGGATACGGAAGCCAACCGCTTGGCCGCGACGCTGCCTGGGCGGGTTTCCCGCGACGCCGCAGCGCGGCAGGCGGCCTCCCATTCTGCAAAGCGCTGACGTGCCACGCCCTGCTGCTCCAACTCCAGGCTTTCCAGATGGCGAACTTCGAAGCCGCCGCATTGGAACTTGCTAGGTCCATATGCGGAGGTCGCTGGCTCTGGGGCCTTCTTCGCACGCGCAAAGTCGTGAGCCGCTTCGCGGGTCCGTTCAGGTGAGCGATCGGGCTCCGCAGGACGCTCTTGTGTTGCCGCCTGCTTTGCAGGCGCGGCCGGCCGCGGCTTGATTGCTGGTTCGCGTCCGGCAAACCGGCGTAGGTGGTCGAGTTGCTCTTCCGCGAACGGCCCCTTCGGCAAGGTCAAGAGCACTTTCGCGATGGCGTCTCCCACCTGGCCAGTCTTGGCGTCACGTAGGCCTTTGCCTGCAAAACGCAAAGACTTGCCGTTGCCCGTATTCGGCGGGACCTCTACCTCGAAGGTTCGCCCCACGATCTCGATGGTGGTCTTCCCTCCGAGCCACGCCGTGATGCAATCGATCTTGACCTCGCAGTGGACGTCGAGACCCTTCAGGTACGTAGACCCGGACTTCGCCACCCGGATTTCGCAGAGTAGGTCCCCGGCCGCGCCACCGAACTCCCCTGGCATGCCGCCACCGACTGCACGAAGCACGCGACCGGCCGGGGTATTCGCCGGCACTTGGATATTGAAGCGCTTGGTCTGTTTGAATGCACCCTTCCCTTTGCACGCTCTGCAGCGCCAATCGACCCCCGACCCCTTGCATTTGCTACAAGTACGCCGCCGCCAACCATCCGCTGAAGGATGCCACCCGTCGCCGTCGCATTTCTCACACGCTTCGGGAGCGTACGCTTCACCGGAGCCCCGGCAAGACGGGCACGTGTCTTCAACTTTGACCTCGACAGTTGTCTTGCCACCACGGAGCGCCGTGTCAGCGTCGATTGTCGCCTTGCAGCGGATGTCCTCGCCTCTTACAGGCGCCGGCTTGGATTGGCGGCGCCGATGGCGGCTCTGGTGAAATTGCTGGCGAAAGAAGTCTTCGAAGTTAGAGTCGTCTTCGTCCGCCCCGGACCACCAGGGGTGCCCGCTGCGAGTCGAGCCATTGCTCTGGTTAGGGTCGTACTGCGCGCGCTTCTGGGCGTCGCCAAGGATGCGGTTAGCCTCCTCAATTTCCTTGAATTTCTCCTCGGCTTGCTTCTTTTCCCGTTCAGACTTGCCATGCTGTCGGTCGGGATGAAATTTCATTGCGAGCCGCCTGTAGGCCACTCGGATCTCCGCCTCTGTCGCACCAGGCGAAACGCCGAGAGTGTTGTAATAGTTAATCATCTCGGCTATTCAGATTCACCTCACCTATGGTCTGAGGCCGGGACTGCGCATCGGCAATCAGACGGCGGAAATAGCAAAAAGATACTACTACCGATCCATCAGGGCGGACGCACAAGTAATTATGTAGCGATTACGACACATAACGGTTCGCGGTTCAACTCCGCGGGTGTGCATGAATAGTTCACCTCTTGCGTCCCGCTTTCAACGCCCTACCCTCGCGTTCAACGTCCGCAGCGCTTGCGAATTCTCCGGCGAGCCAGTGCATCCGACTCAAGGCGCAGCGCCGATCACTCAAACAGCCTCGAAGCGCGGCGGCCCTGCAAGGTCGAGGCGGCTCCATCCCTCGTTCAATTGTCTGCTCGCTGCATGACAATTTTTTCGCTGGCAAAAGAACTGCCGGGAAAAATGGCTCCTAATCCTGTGTTGCGCAATGTTTATATCGCCGTATCCTGCTCCGGTAGGTCCTGCTACCACCCGCGCCCGTCCCCTGATGAGCGCGGGTTCTTTTTTCGAGAACAGCTGGACTGCGCGGCGCAGGCTGGATTGCCGTCAACGGCAACCTGGCGGATACTGATGTGGGCGGCGCCGCAAGGTGTTACCCGATTTCTTCTTGGACGTTCTGCGGCTCTCCTCCATCGGAGCGAGGGCTGTTTTTTTTGGTCGCGCTCACTATTTGGCAAGCGGCGCGTCCAACTTGCCGACGGCAGCCGCCGCGGCGCGGTCGAGCACCGGACCTGGCGGTGTCATGTCGACCTGCGGGCGGTCTGACCTGGTTGCACAATCCGAAAGATCGCGAGTCGTTTGCCCTGCCCGCTGGCGCATAATAGAATTGCCAGTGAGTTGCTACCCCCGGTCTAGCCTCCTTCGTCTTGATCCGGACAAGTCAGGACGCAGGCAAGAACTCTCCCTCGATCGTGGCTACCACGCACGCACCGAGACCGAAGATGCGGCACGCTCCTGTGTTCGGATAAGCCGAGGATTCATGGTGATGGCCGTGGAAAGCGCGTTGCACGCCCATCGCTTCGATGAGCGTGTCAATCGCCTCGAACCCGTGTGGGTGACAAGCCGGGGCCTCGTGGCTGACCAGGACATCCGCATGCTGACTCAGTAGCGCGTTGTAGGTCTGCGGGAAGATCGTGCTGCGATGGCGCCGCGGCAGACCACCCCGCCAGTAATTCCCCTTCCCACATTTGGCCAGATAGTCAGTGGCGCTCTCTACGCGCGATGGTTCGGGCGGCATCCAGACCTGGCCGCGAAAAATCCCTCCCAACCCGGCAATCCGAAGGCCTGCAATCGTGACCACCCGCCCATCCAGGTTCCGGTCGGCCAGGCCCGAGCCGAACAGGTTGTCGTAGTCGGCATCGCTGTCGGTGTCGTGATTGCCAGGAATCCACCACACCTTCGTCAGGGGAAGGATGCTGGCGAGTTCTTCATCCAGTGGACGCCTGGCCTGAATGTCGCCAGCGAGCACCACCGCCTCGGGGCGGTGACGATGGACGCTTTCGATCAGCGGGCCGAACTCGCCATGGGGGTCGCCGCAAATGAATACGTGGCCTTCAGACATCGGTCTCGGATAGGTGACTTGGTTCGATGGCATCGACGGCGGTGAACCTGAACGGCCGGCGGGTGTAGGCGCGCCATGCGTCTCGGCCACGGTCTTGGTAAACGCGCCCCGTATGATCTCGTGCAACTGTGCATGACCTATCGGGCGCGCTCCGTTTGCAAAGTGGCAGTCCGCTGTCACCCGATTATCTCTGAATGATCGCCAATCTACCTGATCACCAGTCTGTCGAATGCGTAACCGCGACTGCGCCCGCGCAAGGTTACTTCATCCACCAGTATGGGTTCTTAAGTCAAAGCGGTACGCGGGACGACAAGACCTAACGAAGTAGACCGTTCCCCGCTTACAATGTTGCTATGCAATATGAATCTGGGCCGTAGAAGCGCGCGAATCGCCACAGGTCCTACGATCAGGGGAGGCGGCAATGGCGACAGCTCTGGCTGCGACCAAAGACAAAGCACTAAAGCTCCTAAAAACAGAGGGCGTCACGGTCGTGGAGTTGGACTATGAATCAGGATGGCAGGATGCGATTGAGCTGGGTAGGCTGGGCGAAAAGCTTGGCATACGTGTCCAGTATCGCGGCCATGAGAGTATTGCCGTCAGCTCGCCCGCTGCACTCGTTGCCGGACTGAGTCTCCCAAAGTTGACGTTCCGTCAGCGCAATCTTTACTGCCAATTTGAGCTCAGCATGCTACCAGCGGCTGACTTGGAGCGTCTGGAGGGAAAAGCGGAGAAGCTCGGCGACTACATCCTCGCTGGACATCTCACGAGGGATGTCGATGCTGTATGGACGGAGTAACGTACTGCCATGCAGCCCTCCTGAAGTCCAAAACAGAATCAGCGCCGCGCGTCGCGCCTTGGTTTGCCTGGCCGCGCTCGGGTAGCGTTTATCTCGCAGAGATCTGGTTGGCCGGTTGCGGATTGCCCGTCGTCGTGGCAGCCGCTACCATCCCTGAAGACTTGTTGTGCCCGGCGATGTCGGGCCGGTCCTGCAGGGGCGCAATCTGACTACCAACGGGAACGCCGTGACGAATCAGCTCGATCTTTTTGAAGATAGCCGCGATGTCATGCTTCGCAACGACGTGCTCACAGCGCTTGAGCAACGCAATGCCGCCGCCGGGCGTGAAGCACTGCAGCGCCTGGTCGCGGAATATCCAGACGACGCACTGGTGCCGACCTTGGAGACACTTGTCTGTGTGCTGGAGGCTCCCGTCCCCGAACACTTCGCGACTCACACGGCGCTGCGCGACACCTGCGAAGCGTGGGGTCTGCCGAGCATGTCGGCAGCGCGCGGAGCATTCGGCGACGCAGCGGGCATGGCTTGGTGCCTACCGCTGTGGCGTGCCGTTGCCCGGGCCGCCTCTCAATTGCCGTTTCACCGGGAGATGCCCGAATGGCATTCGGCACCCCTATGGATGCGCGCTGCGGAATGGACTGCGGCGTGCGACAGCATCAAGCGAATTGGGTCATGGCGACGAATTCCAACTCCCCTCGCCTGGATGGCCGAGACGGTCTACCGACTCCAGGGGCTTGACCCGGCATGGCCACTCTTGGCCGAGCTTGCCTGGCTATCCCCGAAGAGGCTCGGCGCGCTCATACAAACGCTCGGGGATTCGTCATTGCTGGCGCTGCGCCGGCGGTTCGATGCGAATTTCGACGGCGAGGGCATCATCGATGATCTTGCGTGGTTCCCCGCCTGGTCCTTGGCGGAAAAACCCGGACTTGCTGCCCTCTTACGCGCGTCCGAGCCCTCGACGGGCACATTACCCGAACAGGGATTGCGGATCATGCTGGATCTGTTGACCCTTGAGCGCCAGGGCCGCCAGCATGATTTGCTGGAACGGCGAAAGGACTTACACGGCCTGCACGCGGGCCTCTTCGAGGCCTACATCCGTACGCGGTAACGTCTCGGGCTTTTCGCGTTTGCACGCACTCGCAGGGCACAAAAAATGCTCTCCACCTCGCGGAAGAGCGCGCGCGCGGCGTTGACATCCGTGTCCTGGGGGCGGCGGTGATTGGCAATTTCAAGCGCCTGCGCAGCCAACACGTGTTGTCACATGATTACGCTGATGTGGCTCCCGCCACCAGTAATCATGTTGGCGCGCCAACCGACCGGTCGGTCATTTTTGCTCAACGAGACAGTGCTTGGGTCGCTTGCCAAACCTCGCAACGCAAAAAGGAATAGAGAATCTCTGAACTGATGCATGGCCTGCTCCACGCGTCGCGCAGCGGCACGAAGGCCCACATCAGGAGACGCCCCTCTTCACTGTTCGCAGAAATGGGTACGCACAGTCGCAGACCGATATCATGGGCATGAGGTCTAGCGCTCGGCATGCGGAGTTGACCTCATGGCGCGGCACGTTGCTGCTTGCCACCGCGCGCTCTGTGCGGCCTGGCCGGGGCGATCAAAACGGGGCGCCGGTGAGCGCCCATCCTGCCTCAATCGACCGGTTGCCGAAGGCCAACTCAGTTGAGGCGAAAGTTCACGCCGAAGCTTCGGGTGTCACGACGGTCTGTGCCACCTTTTTCGCCGGGGCTCGCTTCGTCGTTGCGGACTTCACCGCAGCCTTCTTCGACACCACAGTCGCGGCGGCTTTGCTACCAGCAGCCTTTTTCGAGGCGACCTTCGTGGCGGCAGCTTTGCCGGAAGCCTTCTTGACGCCTACAGCCTTCGCTTTTTTCGCCGCGAGCTTGTCCTTTGCGGCTTGCTTCTCAAAACGCGCTGCGGACTTTGCGGCTTCAGTTGCTTTCGCGACCTCACGCTTTGCAGCTTCAATGGCCTTCTTCGTGTCGGCGCGCAGTTTCAGCAAGCGCTTTTTCGCTGCCTGGGCTTCACGTGCAAGCACGCTCGCCTTCTTCGTCGGTGCCGTCAACTTCTTTGCGACAGGCTTCCTTTTGGTAACCGCGCTCGTCTGCGGCCATGTTGATTTTTCGTTATTCGTTGGAGCGCGGAGTATAACCTTGTCGCGATCTGCAGTGATCCGTGGGCTCACCATGGGGTTACCAAAGGGCCGAAATCTCAACCAACGATCCGATGTGTTTCAGCTTCGCTCCGCTGCATTGCAGCACACGTAGCGCTTGATTCCGGGGACAAGAGCGTTTAGTGTCAATGCTCGGTGTGCGCATACTCAGCGCGTCCTCGCACCGAGTTCTCTCTGTGTTGTTCCTGTCATCCTGCGTGGAACTCCGTCCACGAACCAGCAGTCGTAGTTCCTTTTCCGTCCCCCCGACAAGGAGCCTGACATGCTCAGTCCGCATGAAATTGCCGCGCTGCTACTGCTTGGCGATGCGCAAGACATCGACGATCTCGAACCTGAACAGTTAGACGGCTTGCTGGTCCACAAACTGGTGACGATGGAGCATCGGCGCGCGTCAAGGTAGATGTCGCCTCATTCATGCAGCCAAACGCTGGTTTTCGGCGCCTGGCTTGATACCGGAGGGCACGGCAATCTCGCGCTCCGGATTGAGCGTGACCGTTTCGATTGGCGACCAGTCTCGAGTGTTGCATGACCAGCGACGCGGATTGTGCTCACGGGCCTGAACATACAGCGCGTGGCGCGCGGCGAGAATCTTGTCGTCTTGTCCGGCGTGGCGCTGCGCCGGGCTCACGTAGCGGATGCCGCTGTGCCGGTGCTCATGGTTGTACCAGTGGACGAAGTGCGCCGCCCAGGCGCGCGCCGCGGCCAGATCGGCAAAGCCCTTGGACGGGAACTCCGGCCGGTACTTGGCCGTGCGGAAGAGGCTTTCAACAAACGCGTTATCGTCGCTCACGCGCGGACGCGAATACGAGGGCTTGACGCCCAGCCAGTGCAACATCGCCAGCACCGTGGTGGCCTTGAGCGTGGCACCATTGTCGCCGTGCAGCACCGGCTTGGCCGCCATGGCGTGAATACCCTCGGCCAGCGCCGTACGCTTGACGAGATGCGCCGCGTGGTCGGCGTCGTCCCGATCATGGACTTCGAAGCCCACGATCTTGCGGCTGTACACGTCCAGGATCAGGTACAGATAAAACCAGCGCCCGGCGACCTCAGCCGACAGGTAGGTCATGTCCCAGCACCACAGTTGGCGCGGGCCCGTGGCCACGTGCGTGGTAGGTGGCCGGCTTTGGCGCGGTGCCTTGGCGCGTCCTCGATGCCGAGTCTGCCCATGGGCGCGCAGCACGCGACCAAAACTCGATTCGCTGGCCAGGTAGACGCCCTCATCGGCCAGCATGGGCACGATGCGCGCCGGCGGCATGTCGGCGAAGCGCGGCTCGTTGGCAACGGCCAGAATGCGTTCGCGTTCCTCGATGCTCAGCGCATGCGCGGGCGTGGGCCGCTCGGCCCCGGGGCGGCGGTCGCCGACCACCAGGCCATTGTGGGCCTTCCAGCGTTGCAGCGTGCGCACGGTTATGCCAGCTACCTCGCAGGCCAGGCGCAGGCGAGCACCGCCTGCGTGAGCGGTTTCGATATGGCGGACCATCGTGTGGCGATCTTCCAGGCCGATCATGCGTCCTCGTCCTTGTCCTTCGGGAAGATCCCCTCTAGCTTTTTTGAGAGTATCAACAGGGCGGCGGCTTCGGCCAGGGCTTTCTCCTTGCGGCGCAGCTCGCGCTCGAGTTCCTGGATGCGGCGCCGATCGGCCTTTGTCTCACGGTGGGTGGCGCGCGCATCCTCGGGTTCAGCCAGCGCCTGCGTGGCGGCAGTGCGCCACTGCTCCAACTCCTGCGGATACACACCGTTCTCACGGCACCAGGCGTTCTTGCTGGCCTCGTCCATCGCAGCCGTCGCCAGCACCGCCTCGAACTTGGCCGCCGCTGTCCATGCCCGCTCGCGAGCGGGCATGGACATAGCGTCCGCACGCCAGCGCTCCAGCGTGGCCACTGCCACACCCAATTCCCTTGAAACCACTTCCACCGCCGCACTCTCCGGCGGTAACAACCGTGCTACCGCCCGGTCCTTAAAGTCTTGTCCGTATCGAGCCACTGCCATCCCTTATCGCCCCCAAGTTCGGATTCTATCGGGGCGACATCTATTCTGCCGCGGGGGGGCATGGCCACGGCAGCCCAAATGCCCACCCTCGCTTGACGAGTCAAGGGTATTCCATGCTTGAAGCCGTGCGCCGTATTGCGTAACGCCGCTCGATATTGAGCGCTCTTCACGTTTTGCTCTATTGTCGCGAAGAGTCCTTGGCGACGAATGCCGCTGATCCGATTGCATCGGACAAAGTCAAAGCCATACCGCTACAGTGACGAGTCGGTGGAAAAGACTGCCTTCTTGGCCATGTCGGTTATCGCCGGCTGCGCGTTGAGATTGAGCCAAAGACTAACTACCCAGCGCCTCAGTATCCCCGCAGTGCTGGCACGCATGTCCATGGGGTCGACAGCCGGCGGCTCGATGCGAATCATTGCATCCAGTCCCTGACCGTTTTGATCAGGCGGGGAAAGTGACTAGCATTCGTCTTTCCGGATGATTTCCACTTGCTCGTCAATGATGACCAGGAGGTCGACTACTGAGCCGGTGAAACGCTGCCGTACCCTCTCTCGTGCCTTGCGCTCGCTGGCCGAACGAACGAGCTCATAGGTGCCACCCTCCTCCGAAAGACGGATGACTCGCAGTTCCTTGCTGGGCGGAACCTGCAGCCAGTAAGAATACCCATTCCTTATCCCTCTTTCTGTGCGTTCGCGAGGAATCAGGTATGGCCGGGCAAGCATGATCTCGGCGTGAATCGCTTCAAGGGACATGGTGCTGCTCTCAAAAAAACGAAACCCCTGCATTGCGGGCAGGGGCGAATTTCATTCTGGAGTGCAGAAGCGGAGGTTTTTAGGCTTCTTCTGCAATCAGGAATCTCTTGGGGTTCTTACCGAGCCAAGCCGGTTGGCGACCACGGCCGGACCAAGTGTTCCCGGTTTTGGGGTCGCGGTACTTAGGGGGCAGTTCCGACTTCGGCTTGCTTGTACGGCTGCCTGCTGGACGGCCGCGACGGCGCTTGGCAATGTCTTCGACCGTCAAGCCATACTCTGCCATCAGGGTCTGAATCTTCTCGATGACGCCCGCTACTTCATTGGCGCGTACCTCTTCCAGTTGGGCTTCGAGGGCCTGCTTCTGGGACATGAGTTCCTTATAGGATGCCATTCGATTTTCCTTTCCAGTCGAGAGATGAGAGAAGATAGTTTAAGGCTAACCAAGCTTTAGCGCAAAACACTTTCACTCTGTGATTATGTGTGTGGAAAAACACCGAGGTAATGCCATCTGAATTCATTGAAAATAGGGCCAGGAGTCAATGTGGGACAGCGACCGACAGAACATGCTAGGTTACTGCGCCGGCGTGCTCGGGTCATCAAGAGATCCACTATGGCGGAAGCCAAACGCAGCCTTGGCTAGCTCGCTGGTCGGATCAGCTCTCCACCTGGTGCTCGATACGGACGCTAAGACCGTCGTGCCGCGTCCGCCGACGTCCCCGCATGCCTCTCCCCACGCTCGCCGGACAGGTCCGCAAGCGCAGCCTCGGGGTCGCCGGCCGGACTTGTTTCGCCATCTCCGCACTTCGGTCAATCTGACACAAGGCGAAGACATGCTCGTCTGAGCCCGGACTCGCTTAGTTCTCTGGAGGTCACAGAACTGAGCCGGAACCTGGCCACCAGCCAGGCGCTGGAGAGACGATTGGACCTTCCATCGTGCGGCAAGGCAAGCCAGCTTTGTAGGAATGACCTGATGGTGTAACAGATTGGGCCGCAAGACGTAATTTTGGCCCCCAAAGACCTTGTGACTTCAGCAGAGGGAGCTTGCAGGCTGGCATCGACGACCCATTATCGACGCAAGTCGCCTTTTGCGGCCCAATTCATTGCACCTTAGCGGTCGCCACCGCGGCTCACTATCAACGGCTGCAGTTTTGCTTCTGGCTCCCCTTCGCTATCGCGCTTTCCGCGCCTTGTCGCTGTGCCGCGGCAACTCTGGCGCTCGCCCGGCCACGCACGCTGCAACTCACCGTCGCCGTCGAATCGTGGCGGGAGCGCAAGGCAGACACCGGCCAGTCCGGTCACCGGAATGCTTCCCTTTCACCCCGCATTACCGAGGTCGCATGTAGGTACTTGGTGGGCCTGGCAGGATTTGAACCTGCGACCAAAGAATTATGAGTTCTCTGCTACTGACCCCTGAGCTACAGGCCCACTGTTTCACGACACAGGTACCACAACTGGTCCCGATAAGTCTGAAAGGGAAGGAGCTTACGTCTCGATTCCCCGCGACGCGCGAATGATAGCAGGCTTGGGTCATCGGACGACGAACTTAATACTCTGCCTCACGTAGCTCAGTGGTTACCGCGGAGGATTAGTTTGCCGGCTGACTTCCGATCATGGATCCGGCGCCAGCAGATTCTGGTCTTGGGCGATAGCCGATCCGCCATGTCAATGTGTCGATGCTGCAGAGGTAGCTATCCATCGACACAGCCCCCCAACTGTGGGGAGTACCCAGCTCGATTCCTCAAGGAAAATTCGCTGGGGAGGAAACCATGTTGAGAATTCTGCTACTGGGGCTTTTCACAACGAGTGCAGTGGGACAGACCGTATACCAATGTCGCGGGATGGACGGTAGAGTGACGCTCCAGGATCAGCCGTGTCCCGACGGCACAAAGACGGAATCGTCTCGGAAGACCATCGGTCAACTGAACGCGGAATATCGGGCTCAGCCAATTGTCATTGGAGATCCAAAGTCGGCCGAGCGACTTTGCTAGTGGGATCGTTTGCCCTTCGTTGCGGCAGCAGTATCACAACAATTTGGCATGGTCGGAACGCGCCATGCTGCGAAACGACGTTGCTGAAGTACAGCGAGCATCAGAAGCCGTACGTGCCATCGGCGCCCAGATATCGAAATATCGCTGTGAATAGCCAGGCCTTCGGGTTGCCAATACACGGTAAGTAGCGACGTGTAGATTCGCCACCCCCTTTTCTGGCCGCCGTGGCAACCGATCTCGGTTGCTGATTTGAATACTTACAATCGGGAGAGAACAGCATGATTCAATTTACAGCAGTCGGCAGTAGCAAGACCATGGCGCAGCTCGTTGACAAGCGCGTCGTGGTAGTCGGCGACATTGTGACAATGAACAAGAATCGCGACGTCTTGGTCGGTGGCCGATTGTGTTTGGAGGGCCGTCATATCGTCGAGCTGGTTCGTGCTGACGAGACGTTGCCAACCGCTTTCGCAAATGCGCCGGTCGTCGAAACAGGTGGCACCATCTATCCAGGGCTGTTCGATCTCCACAATCATCTGCCATACAACATGATTCCTTTGTGGGAGGTCGACCGTAGGTTTGATAACCGTCGCGAGTGGCAGACCGTCAAAGAGTATTACCCAGCGGTGACGGCGCCGTTCACGTTGCTCAACCAGAACAGAGACAAATCCTACCCTCGGGCGATAGTCCGACATGCCGAATGTCGAGGGTTGTTTGGAGGTGTAACCACTGGACACGGTATGCCATTGAAGAGTGGTGCCATGTACTCAGGCCTGATGCGTAACATCGAACAGCCGCTAGCTCCCGAGCTTCCCACTGTCAAGTCGAATACACCTGACTTCAATCCGGAAAAGCTTGCCGAAATGCTTGAATGGACAAAGCAAGGGCAGCCATACATCTACCACCTCAGTGAAGGCGTCGGTGCCTACGGTGAACGTGTATTTCGGGATCTTCAGCAGGTTCCGGGCGGGTTGAATCCCCACTTGATCTGCATTCACTGTGTTGGCATCCCAACGGATGGGTGGGAGGCGCTTAGGGTTGTTCCGGGCATCGTGTGGTCGCCGACTAGTAACCTGCTGCTATATGGGGAGACTTGCAAGATCGAAGAGGCGAAAAGCCGCGGGATCCCTATTGCTATTGGGGCGGACTGGGCCCCAAGCGGTTGCAAGAACTTGCTTGGTGAACTCAAGGTCGCACGGGAGGTCAGCCGGTACAAGGGCGGCGTCTTAACCGATGCTGAACTGGTGGCTGCGGTGACTATCGTCCCCGCGGCGATGGTGGGCTGGGACAAGTTCCTCGGCAGTCTTGAACCTGGCAAGTGGGCCGACCTTCTTGTGCTGGCAGGTACTGGAGGCGACCACTACGCGCGATTGGTGGAGGCCAAGGAGACATCCGTCCGCGCGGTAGTCATCGACGGGCGAGTTCGGCTCGGCGAGGACAACGGTCTCGTGATTGCCGACCCGCTCTCAAGCGAGCCGGTTTCCATCGGAGGTAAAGCCTATGTGCTGGATCTGGTCGAGGAGGGAGACGATGGGCTCGGCGGCGTGACCCTAGCACAGGCATTGGAAAAGCTTCGATATGGCCTTGAGCACCTGCCAGGCTTCGAGGACGGTCAGAAGACTCTTTTGCTAGCAAACGGCGTCACTGATGACAACGAACTAAGCCTGGAAGACGAAATGGCCCAGGAGAGCATGTCGTCAATCCTGTTGCGGGGCGATAACCTACCAGCTCAGTCCATGCGGCTTGCTCCGATGGCGGCAGTTGACGATCCAGATTTCCTGAGCGCAATGCGAGCCAGTGTGAACATGCCTGACTACGCAAAGAAGGCGTTCATGGACTGAAGCCCCGTTCCACGCTTCCGAGCGCCTACCCTCGACGGTGGGCCGAAGCCGGGTTCGGGCGAACGCCGACAGGACTCTGGCCGAGCCTAGAGCCCTGCCCGTTCCGGTTTCGATCGCCTTTGGTAGCAGGCGGCGCCTTCCGGCCGTGCCGGACGAGCCCGTCGTTACCAATTTGGCCGTCGAATTTTTCCCGGGGAGGGGAAAGCAAGCACTATGAGTTTTCACAGCTTACCCGGCGCCATGAATTCCATGCTGACATCCTTAGTCTCTCCGCTATCAGACTGTCCCGCCAGCTCCTCCCATACACGCCTAGCCTCACCATCGAAGCACGGCGAGCCCGACAGCAAGTATCGCCGTCCGCTTGAGGTTACGCCGACAGCTGCCTCACTGTCGAAGGATTGGATTGCGCTGCTCACTCGAACCTCATTGTTCTCGACGCAGTACCCCACAAAATGTCGTTGACCCGACCTTGTTTCGCGGACCCGCCAGCGCTCAAGTGTAACGAGCGGCTGTACATCGACCGGTGCAACCATGTTCACAGACATTACGTGTTCAACTATTGAAACCGCAGACGCCCGGAGCTTATGCCAGCCGGCCCTCTTTTGGCAAAAGGTGCATACGGGCTTTCGAGAGCGGACCGCGAACTAATGATCCATTGCCCGGTGTCAACGGACCAAGAGAGGTCAGATGTGTAGGGAATACCCGGCTCGGCCGGAATCGGTTGGCGTACTTCGCCGATGAGCTGGGTCGGGCTTTCATCGAAGCACACCAACGGGTGGTGCGGATCTGGGGTTTCGGCATACAGGTCGAGCACGTCTTCCATGCGTGCAACGTATTCCGCGTCGATCTTGGGAATGCACCACATGTCCTTGCGCCAGGGCTTCAGATCGTTCTCGGCCAGGCGCCGGCGTACCGTCTCGCGCGATAGCTCTTCGTGCTCGGTTAGTTTGACGAACGTGTCGGCGAGCAATTCCAGCGTCCAGCGTGCACGTCCCGCTGGCGGGTTGGTGCAGGCGGTGGCTATCAACAGGGCCTCTTCCTTGCCGCTGAGCTTGCGCTGGGCCCCAGGCCGAGCCTGTTCGTTCAGCGCCGCGTCCAGACCCATCTCCACGAAGCGACGCTTGGTGCGGTACACCGTGGATTCGCCAACCGCCACGGTGGCGGCAATGCTCGCATCATCCTTGCCAGCGTGCGCTGCAAGCAGGATCTGGGCTCGCTTGAGCTTGCGTGCCGCGTGCTTGCCGCCGCTTAGCATGGCAGCAAGCGCCTCACACTCGGATTGGTCGAGTTCGATTCGATAGCGTAGATTCATCCGGATGGCTTCCTTCGGGGGAGCCTCCTTCGACTGCCGGGGTTCCGAATGAATCAGAAATCGCTTCCATTGTCTGGCGAGCGCTCAGCCTGCCAGAGCTTCACCGACAAGCAAGGTCAGTATCTCGCCTTCATCTGGGCCTACAGCTTGATAAACGGCCGCTCTCCGGCCGAGCGCGACATGCAGCGATTTTTCGCCGTCACGGCTCCTTCCGTCCACCAAATGGTGTGAGGTAGCCTGATCGAGGCGGACACGCTTGGTCCTTAGATTAAGATCGTGGATCAGGAGTGTGCACAGATGAGCAAGGCAAGACAGACGTACGGGGAAGAGTTTCAGGCAGAGGCCGTGAGACTGGTGCTGGAACAGGGACTGACGCTGCAGTCGGCCGCGCAGCGTCTGGGGATTCCGAAGGGCACGTTGACGAATTGGGTGTCGAAAGCCAAGGCGCCTGGAACAGCAGCGGCACCAGGGGGCGTGACAGTGGCAGAGTTGGCGGCGGAGAATGCGAGGCTGCGCAAGGAGCTGGCCGAGGCGAGGCTGGAGCGCGATATTGTAAAAAAAGCCGCGGCGTACTTCGCCAGGGAATCACTGCCCGGTACGCGTTCGTGAGTCAATGGCGAGAAGTGTATCCGGTGAAGTTGATGTGCCGGGTATTGGGGGTCTCGCGCAGTGGCTACTACGACTGGACACACAGACCTTACGGGCTCAGTCCGGAACAGGAGCGGCTGCGTCTGGCGATCCGGGCAGCCCACAAGCGCACGCGTCAG
Source organism: Cupriavidus oxalaticus (assembly GCF_004768545.1). Lineage (NCBI taxonomy): Bacteria > Pseudomonadati > Pseudomonadota > Betaproteobacteria > Burkholderiales > Burkholderiaceae > Cupriavidus > Cupriavidus oxalaticus. Next base: position 350,644 of record NZ_CP038639.1, read on the forward strand.
ACGTACGGTACGCGGCGCCTGCAGCGCGAGCTGGCTGGCGATGGATTCGTGGTCGGCCGTGATCGGCTGGCCAGATTGCGCAACGAGATGGGGATTCGGTGTCGGCAAAAGCGTCGATTCGTAGCGACAACTCGCTCGGCTCATAATCTGCCAGTGGCGCCCAACCTACTGGAGCAGAAATTTGAAGCCGACAGGCCAAATGCCGCGTGGGTGACAGACATCACGTATATCGCGACCGATGAGGGTTGGTTGTACCTGGCAGGAATCAAGGACCTGTACACGTGCGAGATCGTGGGCTACGCGATGGGGCCCAGAATGACACAGGAATTGGTGGGCGAGGCGCTGTTCCGGGCGGTGCGCAGCAAGCGGCCACGGCCCGGCCTGATTCATCATTCAGACCGGGGCAGCCAATACTGTGCTCACGGCTATCGCAGGTTGCTAGCGCAGTTCGGCATGCTGGCTTCGATGTCACGCAAGGGAAACTGCTACGACAATGCGCCCATGGAAAGCTTCTGGGGCAGCCTGAAAGCAGAGTTGGTGTACCACCATCGGTATGCCACCCGGCTGGAAGCCATGGCCTCTGTCCGTGAGTACATTGAGATTTTTTACAATCGCCAACGGCGCCATTCGAAGTTGGGGTACCGAACGCCAGGCGAAGTCGCTGCAAGCTACCTCAGTCGACTAGCTGCAGCATGAACCAGACGTGTCCGCGCTGGACAGAACACCTCAGTGCTCAACCTCGAACGCAATGGATTAATCCGCCGGCAAGCAGGCATCGCTCGCAGCATCGAACTGCTCGTTGACCACAACTGCTTGCCTGTCCTACAACCCAGCCAAACTGTCAAAACCTCCGTGCAGCGGTACTAGTGCAACGGTTCCCACTCGCGGAACCGAAGCTGAACGCCGTGCAGCGCTCCGTTCGAATCGGTAACGAGGTCACACTGAAGAATTTTTGACTCACCGACGGGGCGAACGATGCATTTACCGTGCGCGGGCAGAAACTCCATATCCGACGCAGAGGTGTGCCAGACAGAGATGGTATCCACCGCGAACGTACTCCCTCCGCCCTCGGTGCGCTCCTCCGGACCTGTGGCAAACGCCAACGGCACCTTATTAGTCGTTGCGACCACGAAACTGCTTCGTCCACTCTGATACTTCATTCGTAGCACGTTGTTGCTACACAGCTTTGTGGCGTCTGAACCGGCCATAGTCAAGCGCTCGCATACTCCGCTGGCCACTGTCATCTCCGCGGGTGCATTTGCCTGTGTGGTTGCCGACGGTTGGGCCACGCTCGGCGTCGTGTTGGCTTCGCGGCGCTCGGCCTTTACATGGTCGCCCAGCAAAGTGAACCAACGCTTCTGTGTCGGCGTAAACTGGCCCTTCGGTGTCTGGGCCGCGTCCGCCAAGAGTCGCTCGAAATTCCGCGCACGCTGAACGGGGATGCTGTGACGCTCATCACGCGATAACTGCAGAGCCGCTGCGCTCAGCGAATCCAGGGAGCGTAGCCATTTGGCCATTGCACGGACCGCCTGCGGCCGTGAGGAAACCATTAGCGACCCTGCAAACTCGTCCACTACATCTTCGTTGTCCCACCCTGGCATTCCCCAGAGATTAAGGAGGGTGTGTCCGACTTCATGCATGACCATGACCGGGAGTGCCTCGCTCGCGTCCTTCTCGAAAAGGTCGGCAATCAATTCTGTGCAAATCGTGATGTCCGGAGCCGAAAACGCATTGACCGTGCCGCATGGCTTCACAACGACCTTAAATTTCGGCAAGCTATAGATCTCGTCCAGCACATCCAACGGGATACGCATGAAATCCTCGATAGCTTTGCGCTGCTCCACCGTCCTGGTCCCGAGACGTGTTACCTCCAGTCTGGCTTTGACTTTCCCGTTCGCGGGAGGACGAACGAAGATAAGTTTCCCGGAGGTTTCCCCTGGAGGGAACTCCACAAAGCCGCTCCATTTCCCGCGCACCTCTCCAAGGCGAACCACCTTGGAATAGTCATTTCTGTCGAGATCTTGCGTCCGATAGGTCTCTACCGTGACCCCCGGCCCGTCTGTAGTCACTTTCACGCTGTAGATGTCACGTGTCTTCGTCGGGTAGACCACCTGGCCGAAACCGTTCTTTGTGGGCAGTTCTTCCGTCTGGTTAATAACGATCTGGGCGTAGGCGGGCGAAACTTCGACCGGTATTTTCGCGAACGCGGTAGTCGTGCATAGGCACAGTGTGGCGAGACCGAAAAATTTTTGTAGCATTCTTGTGCTCCGCTGCGGGGCGGTCGTAGGTCGCGCTTCTATGACACTACCGAGCGCGTACATGGCGACGCTGACCGCTGAGGGCGCATTGTCTCCTCATGTGTCGAAGCGCACAATCGCGACGCATGTTGGCCTGCGGCTTCGGCGCCTTTTACGACGATCGTTTCGCCATGAAATCAACATGTTAGCCTCTGCTTCCCTCATCAATGACGGGAGCAAAACCATAAACTCTGTGTTGTTACCGCAACGGCCGCCGACTCCGAGCAAATGACTCCACTCGCCCTCGCCATGCGAGCAAGAAATTGGTCCAATCGCAGCCGCGGCGAAGCTGTTGCGAAGCAGCGTGCTGGTGCTTTGGAGCACAGGCGACTTCCGCGATATCCGATATCCCCGAGATGCCTCCGTAGGATGAATGGAAAGTTGTGGTTGCCGCCGACCATATGGCAATCTGTCACGATGGCCGCGGCCGTTAGCGCGAGGTGCCGAGTCCCGAGCCCTCGACTCTCGCGCGTCTGCGCACCCTCGCGGTTCAGCACCAATCCGGTCGTTGCTACTACTGCTGCCTCACTATGTGGCAGCAATCCATGGAAGCATTCGCCGCGACCTTCCATCTCTCCAGTCGCCAGGCTCGCAACCTGCGATGCACGGACGAACATCTCCAGGCCCGGGTCGACGGTCTCCCAGCAAGCTCGTCAGCACGAGCTGCAGCACATCAGGCTCGGGCTTGCCTTTGCGAATCCGCGTGCCAGGCGTCCTGATGCTGACCCGCACTACACAAGCCCTTACCAGCCTGACCCGGTCCACTCCAGCGCGGACTCACGTCCCTGGCGGGATCGTTACAACGCCCGACTGCGCCCGTTCTAAGGTGGCCACGCGCCTTGCCGCCACTCGGACCACGGGACAGCACTCGCCTTGTCACAGCGCGGCGCAGGAATACCGGAATCCGTGCAAGGTGAAGGGATGAACCCCGGACGCGTCTGCGCGTCTCAGCGCCGTGGCGACGACAGATCTCCTCGAATTTCGTGCGCGGAAGATGGGCGGTCCTAGAAGAGTTCAAAACCATCCCGCGTGAGGTTACGTCGGCTTCCTAGTGGGCGGGCGCCCGGTGCGCGCCTTCCGCCGCCCAGCAAACTGCCGCAGCCAATACGGTCACACTAGTCATGACACATCATCCGGAGGTGAAGCAACAAGCTTAGTACCGGCCCCAGTTTCGGCGCCTCCTCCTTGTTGTAGTCTTGACAATACCGCCCTCAAAAGTCGTCGGGAAGGATCTCGCTTGCTGGCATCGCGTCGAATTCGAACAGAATACGAAGGAGGCGAAGCTTGTGCGAGGTGCCGTCCAGTTTTGGCTTGACACGAAGCTTCAACTCCTCAAGGTGTTGCTGCTGGAGGCGGAGTTTGCGTGTGTACAGTGCAAACGCAAACTCGCATGCGGCCTCACCTTGCCGGCGATTGTGCTGATCGAAAACGTTCGCGAGAAAATCCAGCATGAACTGGCTGGCATTCGACTCTCGGGAGTAGTCCAGCTCGCTGGGTCGCGCACACCGCAAGAGCGCGGCCTGGATTACCCCATCGTTGTATCGCGTGAAGTTTTCTGGATTGAGGATGACCTGCTGGAACGCGTCAGTGGCAAGCCGGTCGATCTCACTCGCAAATTTCGCTTCCCGGGCATGCTGCAACAGCGCGCCAGCCGTCACCAGCACGGCTGCATTGGTCTCATCGGACTCGCAATAAAATGGGTCCCAATACGCGAAATCGGGACGGAGCCGCATCGATTCAGCAAGCCCGTCGTCTCGCGGCATGAAGACCGTGTTGCCCAATCCGTTCGGGGAGCCGTCGAGACCATTGAGGCGTGTAGCGTAAGCATCCCCAAACTGCCTTTGACTGTTCCGAAGCAGTTGAAACTCTTCCTGAAACGAGTCGGCGATCCCCTGCCCAACCGCCACCCCCCTGAAACGCTCGATCCTGATTTCCGCGCCCGACGCCGAGTGCTTCAGATTCGGACGGAGCGCGGCGAGCTGAGATGCGGTCTCCGCGATCTGTGCCCCAATGAGGTAGGTGCGCGCACCCGCGTGGATGTCGCGTAGGTCACGGCTGATGGATAACAGTCGCGTTCCACGTCCAACCACTGCGGCGACCACGAGGATGCCGGCGTCTCGGTCAAGCTCGGCGTCGCCAGTTTCAATTTCGTGATCACTGATGAGCGCGAGCGGCGACGCTCGTTGCATGACCTTCTGCAGACTGGCAGCGCAGTACTTCGCAATCTCATGGGACGCTTCATCGTTCTGATAGATGACGGAGCTCACCGAGGCGGCGGTCTGCTGACTCGTCAACTTGTCAGCAAACGCTCTGAAGGCGGCGTCTTCCAGCAACTTCCGGCCGTCGAAATAAATCGGGCGGATCTTGGATGCTGGAATCGGGCCGCGTGCTTGGACAGCAAGCGCGCCGTTCCGACCGAACGCCTGACAGAAATCAGAGACGTGTTGCAATCGGTGCTCCGCCTTCCGGAGTAGGACCGATTTGGGCAGCAATTCCTCCGGTGCGAAGCGCTCGCCAACGATTGGCAAGTCCTTCAGATGATTATGGCGCCGCCTGTCATCGAGGCCTTCCGGTACAGGGAGTGCACAGAGGGCATCCTCGGCGTCCTTGGCGTCGACCAGCGTCAGCAGCGTGACGACTTCCGTCGCGTCGCATTTGACCTTCTGCTTCCAGTCACGCTCCAGGTTCATCGAGGACGACGCCGAAATAAGCGTGAACGAAGTGCCATGGAGTGGCGCGTCGATTTTGTCGATCCCTTCGTGCGAATGAAACGTGACCACACGGGGCTTGGGAACTCCGTAGAGCGCACAGTACATCTCTCGTAGCGCATAGGCTACGGCGGCAATGCCCATCGTGTCGACGAAAATCACTTCAAGCTGCGTGCCCACTTTCAGCGAACGACTGCGGAGCTTCTCGAGCAGGGCAAAGGCGAGGAACTGGACGCCTTCGACTTCGGTAAGCGCCTCTTCGGCACGCAAGAAGTGCGTCGAGCGCTTCTGAGACGGCTTGACGAACGTGAAGCCCGGCGGCGCCACAACGGAAACGTGCTTAGCCGAGAATAATCGTTTCAGCCCTGCGTTACGAATGGCCGGCGTCCGGCCGCGGAGCAACTGGCCAAGCCCGGGAACCGGGTTGGTCACCGCCTCTACCAGAGTTACGGATCCGCCGTGGTTGAACGAACAGATACACAGACAAACTTTGCTCGACGTACGGCTAGCGGCCTGCGCGAGCAACGGCTGTCCGAACGCCTGCGTGACCGAATCGGCTTCCGCTTGCTCGCAGATAATTGCAACGACGTCAGGCGGGTTGATGCCCTGCAACCCGGCTTCAATGGCATCCGCCAGGTTCGCCGCATTCAAGGCGCCCGGTGGCTTGAATAGGAAATGGAAATTCTGAACCGGCGAACCACTATCGAGTGCCCAATCAAACGCAAAAAACCCATTCATCGCTGCACCGCCGCCAATGGAATCACGATGGAGTAGGAAGCGCCCGCGGTATGACTCAGTTCTTTCTGGTTTTCAAGCCAATGCCTTGGCTCAAAAGAGCCAGCCGGTGTATTCGAGAAATCCTGAACAAGGCATATCCTTCCGGTACGGAGCCTAAGATATGCATTCAGTTCGCTCAATGTCTTCAGCACGTAGGTAAGCCCGCCCCCACTCGCATTCGTGTCTTTAGTTGTTGCGTGCAAAGCAAAGCAATTTTTAACGATATCAACCTCGTCGTCGATGGAGAGTGTTCCAGCCGGTGGCGTACCATATCGTGACATCCATCGCCGTACCAGGCCCGGCCCGGTGTCAAGCACTGTCAACTCTAAAAACGACGTCCGCTGCAGCGGAGAATCCCCACCAGGCGTCGCCGCAGCATGGGCTGCAGCGTTCTCCGCAAGGTATCCGCTGAATACCGGATCATCGGAGACCACCTGCTCGTGATGGGCGTCCCGATCATAGGCAATAAACTTCGCCATGACCGCCCGGACGTTTCTGGCATACGGCCTCCCTTCCTCGTCAACAGTCGCGTGCTCATCGGTGTTCCTGAAAAGCTCGTAAATCAAGGTCCCGATCGCGGTGTTGTCTTGCTCCGACACTCGCCATTCCGCCGAAGGCGCACATGCGCCGATGATCTTGGAGGTGAGCCAGACGAAGTCCCCTCGCGACCGTAGCCCGCTCGGATGTGCGCGACTATAAAACGGAAGAAGATACTCGTTCTTCGCCCTCGCAAAGCAACAGAGGAACACCCCCCGGCCGCGCATGGTGTCCCGGAACTGACTCTCCTGCATGGCCTGGATTCGCCCGACACCGAAGGACAGGGCTTCCCGCGTCGACAATGGCGTGTCACGCCCTGGTACTTCGACCGAACCGGCAAAATAGGTCGACACGAGTCCGTGGGGCTCCTGTGCCAAGGATTCCATCGGGTTGCTGTCGACGTTTCCATACAGTCGGAGTGCGGGATGCGTCTGTTGACGAGACCAAGTCGCGACGTATTGCACGAGCGCCGACGGCACGCCTACTGCTCCGCCATATCGGAGGGCAAGAGGAATCCGCAAGATCGCGTCGTTGCCAGCCTCCGCGTAAGCGGCTTCAATCTCGCGGAGGCTGACGGCCTGCTGAAAGGAAATCATAGAGAAATGTACAGCGCTCAAGACTCAGGGCGCCGGCAGTGGTTTGCTTCTTTCGAATCTTTGGTCTAGCCGCTATGTTGCGCGTCGGCCTCGTAGTCAAGCTGAAGCTGAGGTGGAGTCGCCGGCAGGGGGACCTCCCAAGTCAGGACCACGTTGATTCCGTTCTCGGTTGCGTGTTTCCCAAGGGTCGTATCACCGGTGTACAGTGTTTGCACCTGGTTGGCCTTGGCAATGGCGATGACTTGGCGATCAAACTTTACCTTTGCTTTCGTTTCTCCTGGCGTTAGCTTCCTTTTTCTCTTCGAGTCGCCGTCTTCAATCATTGCGCACTCAATCGCTGCGCGCTGATCAAAGGCTGCAATGGAGAACACTCGAGAGCCTGCGAAGATCTTGAGGCGCTTGTCCTTATCTTGCCCGCCTTCCACGAGATACTCTGCAAGCACCGGCGTCGGTACAAGAATACGGCGCTTCGCTATACTCAGGGTAAGAATCAAGTGGTTAATGCGCTCTGCGCATCGGGTCAACGGTTCACCGGTTGACGGATCGATCGGCGTGCCGTATTCGCCGTCGAAAGCGAGTGCGAGAAAAGAAGTATCAAAGACTACCATCAGTGCAGCCCGTCGCTTTCGCCTCTCAGGGCGGTAATGTAGCCGTCAATGTCGCCGTGCTTGCTCCAACTGGAGCTTTCCAGCTTGCGCAGACGATCTGTCACCTCGATAAGGGTTTCGTCGTCAAGGACGGTGAATTCGTTGATTTTTAGCGAGACAAGATGCCATGAGCCGTCTTCGCGCCGTTCCCAACGCGCATCACCGTTCAGTCGGAGAACCGGCCCTTTGTAGAGATAAGGCGCAAGGTCTTGTGCAAGCTGGCGGCTGATCTCGCCGTGCCAAGAGCGACCTTCGGGGTCGACAATTGTGGCGTGCGCACTCTTATCTCGACCACCGACTCTCACCAACTCGCCATCGAAGGTCGCGGACTCCGTGAAGGGACCGAACGTTAGCGGCCGTGGAAGGTCTCGACCCGGAAATCTCAGGACAAGGGCGCTGACATGCGCACCCCGCTGCCGTTGACGCAATTCTCCGGTCGCATTGTCGTCGCGCAGAAGTGTGTTCAGTTCGTCGTAGCCGGCGACAGCATCATTGGCGGCTTCACCTCGGCTCAGGCCAACGATTCGGGCCGAGACCCGCGACACGGCTTCAACATCAACCTTTAGCACGGGAATGGTACTGCCTTCCTCGATATGATCGAGGTGAACGCTGGCATCGTTTCCGAAGAGCTTGGCAAGCGAAGCGATGTACTTCGCTAAACGCTCCATTGGAATGGTAGCGGGCGTGTAGGCGCCTATTCGAAACAGATATTCGTCTCGGTCATCCATGTCTGTCAGCCTTCACCTCGTCGAGCTTTGCCCCGTTTGCAAGCAATCAGCGCTGGGTGCCACGCAAGGATACCAAAGGTGGCGGTACGGCTGTCGGCGTCTCGCAACTCTTGCGACTTCAGAACAATAGTGGAGCCGAGGTGCGAGCGACGCCGCAGTCAGCAAGTCGAGGCCTGCGGCGCGCGCGCCGGCGAGAGTGTATAAAAACATGGACCCAACCCGAATCTACTTAGGGCGTGTTCACACTATCTGAGCCCGTCGACGATGAGCGCAAAATTGATGAAGGCGATGAACATCACGTCCAGCTTGTCGAATCGGGAAAAGATGCGACGAAAGCCTTTGAGGCGGCGGAACAGGCGCTCCACTTCGTTTCTGCGCTTGTACATCTCGCGATCATATTCCCATGGTTCAAGGCGGTTGCTTTTGGGCGGAACGACGGGAATGAAACCCAGGTCGAGTGCGAGTTGTCGCGTCTCATCGCCCTCATATGCCTTGTCCATTAGCAGGTGCAGTGGCCGATCGGGTGGCCCAAGGCTTTGTAGCAGGGCACGCCCCTGCGGTGCATCACCGGCCTGGCCGGGTGACAGCGCGAACGTTATGGCCGTTCGAGCATCCGCGGCAACCATATGAATCTTTGTGGTCCATCCTCCTCGGGATTTTCCAATGGCTTGGGGTCCGTTTTTTTTAATGCACCAGTACCGTCAGGATGAACTTTTACCGCCGTGCTATCCAGCGAGACCGCCTCGATCCTGATGCGAACGATCTGCGCACGCTGCAATTCCGTGAACACCCGATCCAGTACGCCGCTCTTGGACCATCGGTTCATCCGCGTGTAGACCGTGTGCCAACGGCCGAAGCGTTTTGGCAAGCCGCGCCACTTGCAACCGTGCTCAGCAACATAAAGAATCGCATTCAAAATTTGCAGGTTCGACATGCTTACGTTGCCACGCTGACGCGGCAAGCAGTGTTCAATCTGTCGATATTGGGCTTCGGTGATCTCCATCACCGAAGGATACAACTAAATCCAGTTAGTGTGAACACGCCCTAGACAAAGGGCCGCCCTGCTCTGCTCAGGCCGGTAGCCACTCGCCCTCGTCGGGGCGTCTTGCGCAACTGTAGCAGTTTGGCTGTGGCAGATCATCCCCCGCTTGGGGTGATCCATGTATGCAACACTGAAATTGATGTACTGCCATTTTCCCGGCTCTCAACAACCCCTCAATCTCCGGCGTGAGTCCGTAACTCTCACAACCGGTTGCACGGCGTCGGCCACCCATACCCAGGGCAATGCCAATTTCCCGCCGCGTAGTTAGTCTTGCGCGATTGTCTCAGATGGGTCGGCAACCGTCGATGACCGCCGTCGGCCCTCTCGGCGGAGTTCGGCCAGGAGTGGAATCTCATACTTGCCGCAGCCATGGGAACGGCAGGTTAACCGCCACGACCTGGTGGTCAGCGCACTGGCGAGCACCGCTGACGGACACGCCGAGCGCGAGGCTGCCAAGGTCATTCCAGGTGGACTGACGCGAGTTGACAAGATGTTTGTCCTGAGCATGCCCAACAGCCAAAGATCTCGATTCAGGGGCGCGCAGCTTCCGGATTGTGAAACTAGACAGTGTTCACCCGCACCGGCGGAAAGCATTCCGATTGTGCGGGCGTACTTCAGCAGCCTGCTTCTATGATGAGTCGGAAGGCAAGAATTTTTACGCAAATTGATTCCTTTCTTGCTCGCGCTTACCGCAGACGTCTGTCTGCTGTTGTTCACCAGTTTCAAAGTTCTCGGTCATCTTTTCGTGAGACTTCGATGTCCCACCAACTTCTATCCGCTGGTATTTGCCCAGCCCCAATCCTGCATGCGCGTTGCGCTAAGGTGACCTTGATGCGAGAAGCCCCATCTAGTAGTGTCGGTTGCGTTTGCAACCTCCCCATCCGGGATCGGTGGACTTGTTCGGTAAGGCGCTCTGCGAGGTTGCGCGGAACCCGCTCGAACTGACCAGAATAGGCAGTCGATGCCGGAACGCCAAGCCTGCGGCGCTGCCTGGCCATCACGTTGGGTTCGAGTCAGGGAACCGGCCGGCGCGCCGATTCGATTCGAAGCCGCACAGTCAGGTAGTGGCGGTCGCTCTTCGTCTGTGGGAAACAGCAGGTGATGCCATCTCTGAGCGCGATGGCGAAACGCTCCGCGCGCGCCGTCTGGCTGGTCGCATCGAGCCAGTACACGACCTGATCCCAATGGACGAGTCGCAGTGGTTTTGACGCCGCTTTCTCTGGACCCGATGCCGCGGAACACGTTGCGCACGAGCAGCGCCTTGGTCGGGCGGGGAAGCTCTGGTCGCGATGCCATTGCTCCATGGCTGAAAGCCGCCGTGGCCGGTGTGTTACCCGACAGCCTCTCGGCAGGGGTCCGCAAGCTGCTACACGACGCTGTCGGCCGGCAGAAAACCGGTCCAGCCGACGTCTCTATGTCAGGCTAAAGGCATAAAGGCCAGGTTCTTTATTACTTCTTGGCATATGTGTCATTTCCGGCTTTATCCCGGCACGCCCCCTTGTAGCTTCGTCTCCGAAGCTGGGGGCGCGAGGCTCGCCAACCGCTGGCCCGTGCCCGGGAGAATTGGGTACGCGCCGCGGCGAGCAAGCGGTAGTGCGCTCCTTGCCTGCGAGCCCGCAGCCTCTCCCCCCGCGGCAGAATAGATGTCGCCCCGATAGAATCCGAACTTGGGGGCGATAAGGGATGGCAGTGGCTCGATACGGACAAGACTTTAAGGACCGGGCGGTAGCACGGTTGTTACCGCCGGAGAGTGCGGCGGTGGAAGTGGTTTCAAGGGAATTGGGTGTGGCAGTGGCCACGCTGGAGCGCTGGCGTGCGGACGCTATGTCCATGCCCGCTCGCGAGCGGGCATGGACAGCGGCGGCCAAGTTCGAGGCGGTGCTGGCGACGGCTGCGATGGACGAGGCCAGCAAGAACGCCTGGTGCCGTGAGAACGGTGTGTATCCGCAGGAGTTGGAGCAGTGGCGCACTGCCGCCACGCAGGCGCTGGCTGAACCCGAGGATGCGCGCGCCACCCACCGTGAGACAAAGGCCGATCGGCGCCGCATCAAGGAACTCGAGCGCGAGCTGCGCCGCAAGGAGAAAGCCCTGGCCGAAGCCGCCGCCCTGTTGATACTCTCAAAAAAGCTAGAGGGGATCTTCCCGAAGGACAAGGACGAGGACGCATGATCGGCCTGGAAGATCGCCACACGATGGTCCGCCATATCGAAACCGCTCACGCAGGCGGTGCTCGCCTGCGCCTGGCCTGCGAGGTAGCTGGCATAACCGTGCGCACGCTGCAACGCTGGAAGGCCCACAATGGCCTGGTGGTCGGCGACCGCCGCCCCGGGGCCGAGCGGCCCACGCCCGCGCATGCGCTGAGCATCGAGGAACGCGAACGCATTCTGGCCGTTGCCAACGAGCCGCGCTTCGCCGACATGCCGCCGGCGCGCATCGTGCCCATGCTGGCCGATGAGGGCGTCTACCTGGCCAGCGAATCGAGTTTTGGTCGCGTGCTGCGCGCCCATGGGCAGACTCGGCATCGAGGACGCGCCAAGGCACCGCGCCAAAGCCGGCCACCTACCACGCACGTGGCCACGGGCCCGCGCCAACTGTGGTGCTGGGACATGACCTACCTGTCGGCTGAGGTCGCCGGGCGCTGGTTTTATCTGTACCTGATCCTGGACGTGTACAGCCGCAAGATCGTGGGCTTCGAAGTCCATGATCGGGACGACGCCGACCACGCGGCGCATCTCGTCAAGCGTACGGCGCTGGCCGAGGGTATTCACGCCATGGCGGCCAAGCCGGTGCTGCACGGCGACAATGGTGCCACGCTCAAGGCCACCACGGTGCTGGCGATGTTGCACTGGCTGGGCGTCAAGCCCTCGTATTCGCGTCCGCGCGTGAGCGACGATAACGCGTTTGTTGAAAGCCTCTTCCGCACGGCCAAGTACCGGCCGGAGTTCCCGTCCAAGGGCTTTGCCGATCTGGCCGCGGCGCGCGCCTGGGCGGCGCACTTCGTCCACTGGTACAACCATGAGCACCGGCACAGCGGCATCCGCTACGTGAGCCCGGCGCAGCGCCACGCCGGACAAGACGACAAGATTCTCGCCGCGCGCCACGCGCTGTATGTTCAGGCCCGTGAGCACAATCCGCGTCGCTGGTCATGCAACACTCGAGACTGGTCGCCAATCGAAACGGTCACGCTCAATCCGGAGCGCGAGATTGCCGTGCCCTCCGGTATCAAGCCAGGCGCCGAAAACCAGCGTTTGGCTGCATGAATGAGGCGACATCTACCTTGACGCGCGCCGCTCTCTACCGGGGGCCGGCACAGCTGTCTTCACCCAATCGACTTGTCCGCTGTCCCAGCACGAATACCTGCGGCGATAAAAAGTCACCAGAAATCGTGACTTGCGCCGTATGCAGCAATAGGACAATCACCCCTCGATTGTCGGAATTCGATGTCGAATACAAGACCTGATTTTCGTGCCGGCGGCCCGCCAAGGCACGCCGCGATTTTGCTAAGGACAGGGTGCGCGGATCTCATCGAGGCTGCGGACATGCTTCGGCAAAGGCCCACCAGGCAAGCCGGATACATGCATGCAGACCGTTTCGACATCACGAACAAGAAGCTTGCAAAAGGCGTCGGGTCCATACATGCACAAAAAGGACGACTACCCCAAATACCGCCATGCCCCACTACAACTTCTCCCAGCGGCTCAGTTTGGCCTGAGATGCACCCCATCTTTGGATCCGCTCGGACGCTTGAGCACGATAGTCAGAGTACTTCCCCTGGAGGCAGTGGCTGCTGTAGTCATTCCTACGTCCTTCCCAAAGGCAAAGACATGCGACAGATCTACCCCTAGTTCGTCGGTACCGGAAGCTGTGTTCGTCAACACAAACTCCAGCTTTACCTCATCCACTTGGACGCCGAGTTCTTGTTTGTTGGCGTCCAACTCTTTCTTCATGGCGCGCAGTCCGGTCGCCACCGAAACCAGCGCTTTATCGACGGTTATCGATGACGGTGAAGCAACCGGCTCGACTCGCTGCAAAGCGCAACCGCTCAGCAACCCCAACCCGACAAGGGCCTCCACCAGAATCATCCTCATATCCCCTCTCCTTTTGCGGATTTTGTCTGAGTTCTTTATAGACAGCCGAGCGCGCAAGGGAATAACCCATTGGGGGGTGATAGCAAACAAGAAGCCCGTTCGAGGCGTTTGCACGAATAGAAGATGGGGTCCCTTGTGGGTTTTACCATAACGAAACTTCCCCAATTCAGTTTCAGCGTCCAGATCCCCGCCAGGGCTTTCCAATCGGCGCAACGCCGGATAGGGGCAGCCGTGCCACAGGTGCCACTTGGCGCTATGCAGTGCCTTGCTCAATGCCGCGTTGCTGGGGCCGTCGCAGCGTGCCGGCCGGACCTTGATCATCTGTTCGAGGTTCTGTATCCGCATTGGCGATGTGGAACCACTCAAGGACGTACTCACCGCGGTCACCAAAGCCGATCTGCGCATATCGTACGGTATCCCCTCCGTCCGAAAAGGCAATCTGTGCCGCAACCATCTTGCGCTGCAGCCTGCTCAGCAGCGCTTTCACTTCCGCCAGATGCAACCCCAGTGATCCGGTATCAAAGGCTGTTCGCTCGAACTGCGGTCTCCTCGCTGCGCGAGCCAGCGCGGACAGGCTGTTTCACGATACCTCCTTCTCGGCGGACTCCGGGATGTGCGTGGATTCCGACGGGAGGTGAGTCTTCATGATTCCGAACTCGAGCGTCGACAAGGAAGACTCAGTGCTTTCCCAACGGAAGTGGGCCCGGCGAACAAGCTTCGCTTCGCCTTCGTCGTCCCGCTGGTAGGACGAGAGCGTGTCTGCGGCCGGGTTCGGTGAATGCAGGGCGCACCATGCGTATTGTTCTTTTGGATCCCTGTTCTTCTCGAAAGCGAGCAGCGAGTACATCGCCTCAGGCGCCGGCAGCGCCGAGCGCGACTTGACGCCGATGAAGAGGTTCGCCGGCTCGGAGTCGTCCGGACTCGCTTTGGCCCGAAGCATCAGAAGATCGCCCGGACACAGTGCGCCGGCGCCGTTAGCGAGCATCGACAACGGAAGCGAGACCAGTCGGCCGGGCTCCAGAGACACGGCTTCGGATGCAATCATCTCCGTAAGCTTGAACTGCAGGACTTCGAAGTTGGCCGAGTCGCGGCGTTTCACCGCGGCAGTCAATGAGACAGGCAGCCCGCCCGCTCGCAAAGCCATCGTTTCCCCCGGTGTCACGAAGCCTCTGTCGACCCAAATCTGGTAGCGCTTTTGAGCCGATACGGGTCCAGTGAGACCGTTTGCACTCGCCGGCTCCACCTTTGAAAGCGCAAGGTCATATTCGGGATCGTCGAAGAAGACCGTCCGCCCCGTCAGTGGCAGCGCGAAGGTCCCTGCGCGAGGCACGAAGACCTTGATGCCGATCGAGTGGAAGCTCACGGGCGCGAGCTGTCCGTTGGCGCCGAGAGGTTCCTTGGCAGTGAACTCCAGTCTTTCCACTTCGGGGTTCACGGCTTCAGGAAAATTGTGCGCGACATCGAGCGCAAGTTCGAAGACGCAGTCGCCTTCCCCTCTGATTAGCGGGCTGTCCTCCGCGGGATGGAACACGAGGTACTTGTCACCCGCGTCGGTTCGCTCCAGAGTGACGCGCTCGAAAGGTGCCCATCCCGACTCGTGGCGCAATCCGGCTCGCACCGATTCCTTTTGCGCATCCAGCAGGGCCATGAGGCGTGCCGCTGCGTTCGAGGTGGTGCTACCGAGGGCCAGGCAGCGAATCCTGACGGTCCCTCGCCACAAGAGGTCTTGGCCGCTAGACGCGGCCGTCTGCGGTTCCGGCTGTCCGATGAGGAGGCCCCAAGCCGGCACGCCACTCTTCTTGTCCGGCACTCCGAAGAACGCGTTCCATCGGCCACGCAACACGAGGCAGGAAGCCTCGGGCTGCCCGTACCATCCGACAGGCCGGCGCCATGTGCCGCTCAAGCCATCGTTGACGGGCAACGCCTGCGGCCGGGGCAAACGGGCCCAGCGCGCTGCCGTAGGTCCGGCAAACGCTCGGGCGGAGCTGCCGAGATTTGCACCCGCAGGAGCCCAAAGCACTCGCGCGCGCGACAGTGAAAAGGCGCCTGCCCGGTCCGACTGATCGAAGTCGTACAGAACCGGCGGCAAGTAGGTTTGTAGCGACACCGCTGCGTCAGCGAGCGTCGAGTCGGCGCGAACGAGCGCTTCAGCCAGCGACCTGGTCGAAGGCACCACGGCTCGCACCATGCGCGTGCCAGCGGTTGCAACGGGCGCGGCGTCCTGCACGTCGAGATCCAGACTTGCCAGCGCCAAGTCTTCGTTGCGCTGCAGCCAGACCGTGGCCGCTTTTGGGGTCGCAACGGCACTGAAAGCATCGCCCGCCAGGCGTGCCGGCGCCACCATCCCGTGCAGCGAGGTCGACACCATTCCCGCCGACCGCCTGTGCGAACGCGCATCGAGCACAACATCCATCTGCGATTTCAGCGGGTTACCTGTGCGTTCCGGCCAAGTACGCCGGTTGTCCGTGTGAAGGAACGTGGAGCGTAGCCGCAGCGGGAAGCGAACGGATGCCAGCGCCGCGCCCTTCGCCAGCGGCAAACGAAGCGCGACGTGCAAGGGGCCCTGATCGACCGTACGCAGCACGACAAAGGCTGGTGCCGAAACCGTCCCAAGCACGGCTTGCAGCAACTGCGACGGTCCCTCTTCCGCTAGCGCCTTGCCGGACTTGACTGGAATCAGTTTGATACCATTAGTGGTCCCTACGACGAGGTCGGCCTGCAGGTGCCGGTCGCGTAACGTTGACTCTGGCGCAATTGGCTCGACCGAGACGGTGCGCACGTGGCTGTGGCGGTCGCCAGAGCTATCGTCAAATGCAACGAGAATGCTCAGCACCCGCGATGGCACGATCATCGGCCAGTCCCGCAAGGCGCACAGCATCACCGCGGCGCGCGGAAACACAAAGGGCAATCCTAGGGATGCGTTGCTCTTGCCCGCCCGCTGGAACTGCTCGACGTGCCAGCACACCTCCATGAACTCGTTGCCCTCGTGCAGAAAGCCGCGCCCGAGCTGCGCGCCCGAGGTACCCTGCGCACCGATGAAGGCCATCGCGAAGGGCACTGGTTCTTCTGCAGGACGGGAAAGTTTTCCAAGACCTTCTGCGGTGTCTGGCGGCAGCACCACAGGCAGGTTCAGTAGGTCATGACGCGACATACGCAGCGGTTTCACCCGCGCGTCCACACTGAGCGCATCGCGCAACGCCTGGCGAAGCGGCTCGCGCGGCAGATATTCCTCGTCGTCACCTGGGGCATCCAGTATCGCGACCATCGGCAGGTGCAGGTGCAGGTGCGCCGTCGGCGTTGTATTCGCCGGGACCAGGAAACTGCCGCTGCCCACGACGATCCACGTATCCTCGAGATTCTTGAGTGCTTTGACCACCGCCGGTCCGAATAGCCCGGCCATGCCGATGCGCACGCGGCGCACGCCGGGGTCCGGGAAGTCGGGTACGCTGACGCCATCACCGCGGTACGACGGCGTGAAGGCAAAATTGTCCCCGAGGTCCTTGATCGCCTCAGCCAGCTCGGTAGCACTCCACAGCTGCATCGCGACGGCCGCTTCAAAGCGCGTTGCAGGATAGCCCGTCCAGCGGAATTCTTGGTGCGCCTCAACGAGCCACGTCGCGGCCGGCTGGCGTCGCTGACTGCCGCGCAGCCGGATGCCAGCTACCCCTGCAGCCTTGCGAGGTTCGATCTGGCTGCCATCGATACGGTGGTCCGCAAGTCGGATGGCAACTAAGTGGCCCACTGGCGGGCGGCCGGCAAACGCCATTTCGACGCTGTCGGCGGTTCCGAGCGCGGGCGGTTCCAGCTCCGGCCACCCTATGGCGGACTCGCGGTTGAGACCGCCATCGAAGCGGAACGCGTCGCGCGGTGCGCCGTCGCCTGACTGGTGCATCAGGTGTGAAATCGTCAACGTACCATCTATAGACTTGGCGACGATCTCGAAGAAGACGGACCGCAGTTTGAAACTGCCCCCTTGCTCCTCAGCCGTGGTGAACGCGAGGCTCGCGGTTACCAGGTCGGCCAGCGGACA
Organism: Cupriavidus oxalaticus; assembly: GCF_004768545.1. NCBI lineage: Bacteria > Pseudomonadati > Pseudomonadota > Betaproteobacteria > Burkholderiales > Burkholderiaceae > Cupriavidus > Cupriavidus oxalaticus. The sequence continues at coordinate 368,094 of NZ_CP038639.1, forward strand.
GCCGGGGATGACGCGCACCTTCTGTGGGTCCAGACTGCCAAGCGTGAACGATCGAGAAATCGGGTCGACGTGTACTTCCTTGAAAGAGACCACGTTGCCGAACCATTGCACCGATAATACATTCGCAGGCGTCATGCCGGGCGCTTCGACCAGGCAGACAGTCACCCCGGTTCTCAGCTGGGCATCGACCTCCAGCCTCGAGAGGGTCGCGGTCGCAAGGTCGACACGTACGTCCGCGATCGAAAGGGCTCCAGCAAGCGGTGTGTGGCCAGGCCGGCCTGTCGCCAACTTCAACTGTCGGTCCGACCCGGGCACATAGACGAGCTTCACTGTCACAAGACTACCGAGCACCTGCATCGTCATTGACGGAGAGACCAGTTTCAATCCGTTCAAGCCGATCTGTGGAACCCCGCTCAAGCGGGCCGAATCGGTGCCAAATATTTCCAGCGCATCATCGAGTTCCCATTCGACCGTGTTTCCAGGCCAAGGCGTCGAGATGCCGCTCAGGTTCAATCCGCTGTGAGCGCTCGCAACGAAAGTAAGTCGCACCCTACAGCGAGGGTCATTAGGTCGGGGCCGCGAGGCCGCACCGAGACCCAGTGCCCCATCGATCACACAACCGGTCACCTCCTTTCCCTGGGCATCGAAGCTCACCTGCACCAGCGCCGCGGGCGCAAACCGGAACACACCGCCCAGAGAAAGGGACGTTATGCTTTTTTTCATGCCGAACGGCACGCCCCCGTCATCAACGAACAGGCTCCACGTCCAGCACACATCCAGTGCAGACGCCGCACCAGTGCCTGCTGGCGGCTTCCAATCGGCGGCCCCTTCCTCAACATACAGGTCGGTAAACGCTAGGCACCAATTCGCAATTCCCGGCCCTGCCATGGGCAGAACCTGAAGGCTCGAGCGGAGCTCTCCCGTGCGGTTGCCAAGGGAAACGCTGCGCCGCACGAACGTGTCGGAGCGCAACGCCTTCTCCGACGACATGCCGCGCCCGTCGCGCACCGTCGCTGCGCCATCGCGGTCGGCGAGCGACCAACCCACCACCGCCACCTGGCCGTTGCCGCCCAAGCTCACGCTGCCAGGTCTGGACAAGTCGGCCTTCCCGTTCGGGCCGATCAGCAGCATGTCGCCGCTTGCCCTCCACGTCCAGGCGTTAACTTCCTTGAACGTCACGCTGCCAAGCGTCCAGTTCGCGAAGTCCACCGCGTCGCTGACTTGAGCCGTGGCCGACCAAGTTAGCGGAGGTGCGAGCCCGTCAGGCACAACGGCGACGACACTGCCCGCTGGCGTGGCGGGGAACATCCGTGCATCCTGCGCTTCGGCGAGCTTGCCCATCCGGGCCCGCTCCTGCGCGAGTTGCACGAGTTGGGCAGGATCGCGCGCGGTAATCACCGGCTCGCGCGGGGTCGGGTTCTGCTCCTCGTCCACAGGCACACCCGTGCGCGCCTGCGGTTCGGTGCACACGACCAGCGAATACGAGCCTTCGAAATAATACGTCGCGGCATTCTGCGCCCGCGTCGCGACGCCCGGCATCGTGAGCGCCGCGGCCGGCATATCAACATTGGGCAGCGGTTCGAATGTAGCCCGCTGTTTGTCGCCGATGCGCGGCGACAGGGTCTGCAAGCCAGTCAGCACGAACTCGGTTTCCGCTGAAGTGTAGGGTTCAAGCGCACGGCTGGCATGGGGTACTACCGAGGTAAGATTGTAACGCGTGAGGGGCATCGCCTGGATGGTCGGCAGCTTTGGATGCCTGAACCAGCCCCGCAGCGGACTGGCCCCAGGGTCCAGCATTTTTGGCCGGATACGCAGTGCGGCGCCGGCCCCGAGCGAAGGCGATCGCTTCCAGCGCAACGCCGCGGCATCCCAGTCAACGCCGCTCGCCCGCGACGGTGCAAGCACCGAGCAGCCTTCCAGGACGAACGGAGCCCTCCCGGTGTCGTAGCAGTTCGCAAGTTCGACAGGAACGAACGCATCCGCGTCGGCATCCACGCGCGGCAGAGCATCGTCGCCGTCTGGCTTGCGTGCCGCGAGCCAGAGCGCACCGACGATCCGCAATGCGCATCCGGCGAGCGTCACGTTTGCCTCTGAGAGCTCGGGCTTGGCGGGATCGGTGAGGTCGAACTGCAACGCAAAGCTGAAGTCCTCCGGTGCGTCGAGTTGCACGCTCCAGGGCACTTCGCTGGCGGGCACGCCCGGCTGGCGCAGGTCATGTCTGCGCAACCCAAGACACAGGCCACCACTCGCTTCTTTGCTGTCGGCTGGCGCAACGCGCTTCGGAAGCTTGAACGCATCGGACTCCGGCGCAAAGGGAAGGGCCACCCATCCGCGGCTCTCGGCGACAAAGCCGATTTCAGGCTTGTCCCTGGTCTCGGCCACTTCGCCATATGCGCCTCTTAGTTGCTGCAGCACCTTGCGCGCGGCATGCACGAGCGGAACCTTCCCGCCGAGGTCCATGTGCTCGGTGCCAGTGCGCCATACATAGCTGATATTCGCCGATGTGGCCCCCGAAACAGCGCGAGAAAGCCGTATGAAATTGGACCCGATGCTCAGCTCCGTCTTCCGCGGAGCCAACTCGAGCACACGTTCCGGTGGCAGCAACTGGCTCTCCATTGGCTGGTCGGCGAGCCAGATCCGCGTGATATCCTGCGGCAGGCTGGGCTTCGACCAGTCGACCTGCAGGCGCCCGTTGCTAACCGTGACCGGCCATGTCAGGGAAGGCAGGTCCTCTCCGACGAAAAAATCCGCCCGCAACCATGCCGTCTGCTGCGACGTGGCGAGCACCGTGCGCAGCGCTGACCAGACGGCACGCCACTGAAATGCGGCGTGTGATGACTGGCGGGCAGGGAGCAGTTCGATGAAGTGATTGCCGTCGGACATCGAAAGGCGCACGCAGGTCTGAATTCTGTCAGCCGGCTTGTCGAGCCGCGGCACGTGGGCGGTGAAAACCACACACTCGCGTTCGAGCAGCACGGGGCCTACGATGTCCACGTTTTTGGCGACAAAGACATCGGACAGCGCACCCGCTGCAAGTTCGAGCGAGCCTTCGTGCAGCACATATGGTGGGACGTCGATGCCCCCTGCGCCGCCGAACGGATGTGGCCCTACCCCGCTGGCCTCCACTCGCTGCTCGCCTGACAGCTGCACGCTTTGCCAAGTACCAGCAATCAGCAGGCTGACCTGGCCCGCAGTGCCGGTCGCCGACACGAAGATCTCCTCGAGGACGGGGTCGACGTAGCGCAGGCTCGCGCCCGTCGAGGTTTGCATCGTGCGATCGACGACCCGCAGCCAGGTAGTGCGAATTGCGTGCACGCCGGGCGTGCCACCTGTGTCCTTGTTGCCTTTGCCGCGGGGCACGCGTTGCGCGCGGGCCTGGAGTTCCCAGGCACGTGCGCCGACGTCCCGGCAGCTCAGGAGGCTGATGGTACCCAGCGAAGTCTTCTTGGGGCTTTCGGTTGCCATGGCACCTCCTGGCCTACACGAGTTTGAGGGGCAGCAGTTGCAGCGGCACAGCATCGCCGCGTTGCGCGGTGATGTGCAGGCGCAGCCCGGACCCCATCGCGAGCTCCTTCTGCGCCGACCATAGGGCCGTGGCGCGCTGCTTCGCCTGCGCATTCACGGCGAGCAAATGGAATTCCTTCGGGCTCATGAGGTCCGGTAGGAGATACCTTGGCTGGCTGAGTTGCTCCATTGCGATGAGCGGCGTGATCGGCTTGTCTATCAAACCGGGCAGCCATGGAACGTCGAAATCCAGTGCCCCTCCCGGGTATGGCCACCGCTTGTGCAGCAAGGGCTCCAGCCGGTCGCAGACGAGTGTGGCAATCAGCCGTGGGGCAGGATCGTTGCCGTGGTGCTTGGCCCACGCGTCGAACGCGTTGATGAGCTGGGTCCACTCCGCGTCATCCCTCGGTTTGACGACCTCCATCCGGTAGAGCTGTGCAGCGGGTAGCGGTTCGAAAAATTTCGTCTTGTCGTGCGCAACGCCGATGCCATCGGACACCAGGCGCTCCCAGAGTTGCGCTGCCCATGCGAGCCGCTGTTCACCGCTTGCCTGCGGCAAGCGATCGAGCAGCACCGTCAGCCACGCCAGCGACCAGCCGCCAGGCACGCGCAAGGCGCCATCTGCGCCCCGGGCGATTTCGGGGAATGCGTCCGCCGGCATGCCTGGCAAAGTGAGCCCTTTTCCAAGTGGTGAGAGCATAACGCGCAGCGCGCGACCGCTTTTTTCCGGAGTGGCCGTGACTTGCCAGTCGCGCGAGATCGGCATCACTTTGTACGGCTGCTGTGCGTCGGGCGCTGCCCTGACCACGCGCGCGAGCGGGTCCACCGCGGCGCGCGGTTCTCCTTGCGCCGGCCGGGGCGGAGCAACCAGGTCTAATTGGTAGATCACCCCAGGGTCAGGCACGCGTGCAACATCGTCGCGCCAGAGGCTCTCCGTCACGGGATCAGTGGTGTCGCGGTATTGCAGCAAGTCGATCCGCCGGCCGAACACGGCGTGGGCGGTAGCTCCGTCGGCGACTTCCACGTCCATCGCGCGAACGCCTGTTCCATCGACCTCAGTCTCTCCAGTCCAGGAGTGGCCGCCGATCAGCGATCGAGTGCCCGTGGCCCTGTCGATGAGGACCAGCCGCGCGGCTGGATTCGGCAGGGCGGCCACGGCGGGCACCGACACCTCCGTTCCCGCGCCGGCGGCCACGGCGGCGAATGTCCGATACCAGTGCGGCAGGTAGCTGACGAGCCGCACGCGCGCACGCTCGAACGCCAGTAGCGGGCTGGCAAGGGAGTCGATGGCGGCTATCGCGGCGACATCCGGTGGGACACGCGCGACATCATCAAACGTCGGAACGCGCGGCAGCGCACGAAGGAATGCCTGGCACCACGCCGGGTCTGCGGGCGTTCCAAGCTGCGTGAAGAGCTCGCCAGCGTGCGCGAGGTTGCGCTGGGCAGGTGCATTGGCGCGCGCGATCCTGCGCTCCGGATGATGGGGGAGCAATAGCACACTACTAAGACCTGGGTCGATGCCGAGCCGGGTCGCGCCAGGCCCGGGCGACTCGTGGGGCTGGGTCGCGACGAGCCCGTTCGGCGTGCGCCACCACACGACGTCCTGGAGGCGGCCAAGCGCGATGAGCGCCGGCGGCAGCACCGGCGCAGTTCGCTCCACGCTGGCGACGACGAAAGGAAGGACGTCGTTCGCAGTGTCCGCACCACGCTGCGCCACGACACAATGGCCGGCGGCCTCGAGCACGGACGCATAACGCCACTGCGGCGTGACCGCATAGGCAAACTGGTGCGCGTAGCCGTCCGCCTCCGGAATCACGATGCGCGCGCGGCCATAGCGGTCCTGGGCCACCATTACTGGCTCGTTCGCCTCCGTCGCCGCGTAGGCGCACGTCACGGTGCCGTCGAGGGGTGCACCCGACGCGTGCTCGAAGAAACGCTGGTTGTACTTCAGCCAGTAAGTGCCAAGCGTCTTTTTTTCCGAGTCCTCATTGTCCGGGTCAAGCCCGAGGACGTTGTTGAGGAGCCTGCAGAAGCGGCTTATCTGTAGTTGAGTCAACTCTGCTTCGTCCACCGCCCATTTGACAGGTGGGAATCGCCCATAGGCATCGGGAAGATCACCGCCAAGTCCCGGCAGCAGGTCTTGATCACCGAGTGTCCCAATGGGATTCCGGTAGCGAATGAACACCACGTGCCCACAGGCGCTACCACCGGCATCCGCCGCCGCGAGCATCGCCATGAGGTCGGCCGGTTTGGCAATTGAGCTGACGTTTGTGTCGCCAGCTAGCATCGCGTCGAAGCCGCCGCCGCCCTTTAGTGCGTCCTCCGTTGCCGATGCCGGCAATCGCTCTACGCGGTACGAGTAGTACTTCACGATCCGGGGCCGAACGCTGATTCGAATCATTGACAGTGCATGGTCGCGCAGCCAGCCATCTTCGGGCGGGCCGAGTGTGCCGTCGGGGTCCGCAGGTGCGTCGAAGGGGACCGTTTGCACAAGCCCGCCGGGCTGCAGTAGCAGTTCCACAGTCAGGAACCTCAGTGCTTCCGTGTGCATCTGCTCGCTTTGAAGTTCCGCAACTGCCTTCTTAAGTTGCTCCTGCAATGCTTCGAACCCAAGGTACGAATCATCGAATGGGTCGAAGAGGCGCAGCGTCACGCCGAGCCCGAGCCTGTCCAGCATCAGCCAGCCGTAGGGGTCCTGCGTATCGTTGGTCGCCGCCATGAACTCATCCATGCTCTTCGCCTTGAGCGAGGGCGGCGGCCTGCGATCTGCCTCCAGTGGCCTGCCATCGGGCGAGCGTCGCATCCGTGTGATGACCGATTCGAGCAAGGGATGCAGCGCGCGGTCGTAGTCGAGCGCCACCTGCTCCCGGAGCAGACTTATTGGCTCAGCGTTCGAGTCAGGCCTGAACATACAGTTTAAGTTCAACTGCCAGGCGCGCAGCTGCAAAGATTGTAGGCCGACGCAGTCTTTATCAAAGGGTGCCTTGTCTTTGTCAACCGGGTAGGCTTGGAGGCGACGAAGCGCGCTACGCAACGACTGTGCCGCGTCATCGACACTGCCCACGAAGTGGAGCTCGTCTTCGTTACGCAGCTCCCAGGCCGTATTGATCGCATCGCGCTTCGCCGTGTTCGCGGGTCCAGCCTTGCGCAGCGCGAATGACCATTGGGGCTCGGGTGAACTTTCGTGGCTTCGCTGGCGATCGATGCGCAGCTTGATCACGTCCGGCACGCCCTTGCGCAGCAGCGCAGCCAGCAGCTCGCGCGATGGCTCGGGGATGACCTCAAAGCGAGGCTGCATCGGCGGCCACTCGATGTACGACTCCGCCGGAGAGTACCATGCGCCGCGTGCGCGCTGCCGTGCGGCTCGGCTCGGGTAGACCGCCTTCCAGTTGGCCACCTCGCCAACTTCCCCCGGAATGAGGGGAATTTTGTCCCGTTCGAGCAGGCGCACTGATGCGACGCGGCGCGCAGACGTCCACGCTGTTGCGGATTCGGCGGCGTTGGGCGCTTCGGCCCCGTCCAAGTCCAGCCGGAGGATATCGAATCCCGCCAGCATGCGGTAGCGCGCTAGACCGACAGTATCCAAGCCTGGTGGCGTGACGTTCCACATCAGTTGCGTCGCGGCGCCGAAATCGGGATGCGGCACGCACACCGCTCCTTTGACGTCTGGTACGACTAGAATTGCCCGTCCCGCATCGACGGGCTCCAGGCTTTGCGCCGCCACCGGCTCGAGGACCGTCGCCTCGTCACCCTCCGCTTGCCGGATGTACTCGAATGCGCCGGGACGCAGTCCGATGAACCGCTGCGTTGAACCGGGAGTCGTGCGCAACTCCACGTTCAGCTCGACCTCCACGCATGCCGACTCGACCAGGACACGCCCAAGGTCCTTGCATTGGTCCTTTTCGCACACGACCTGCTGCGCGAGGATACGCCACGCCCGGGGGTTCGACGTATCAGCGAGTACCTTGCGCACTGCGTCGGCGGCGGCGTTCTCTAGCTTTAGCCGCAGCACGTCGTCCTGGTCCGGTTGCGTCGTAGCGCGAATACAAATTTCGACGTCGCCGGGCTGCGTGACCGAGCTCGATCCCAGCCAGCCCCCAAGGCTGCGCTGCGTCTCCGCGTCCGAGCCGTACTGGCCAGACGGAATGATCTCCTGTGGCCGAAGCAAAAGCCGCCAGGCACGCTCGCCGCCGGCCGGAATCGTCTGGTTCTTGACGCTTAGCTCGAGCACGACCTGAAGGCGCTTCTCCGGTTCCTTGGACGGATCGATCGTGAAAAACGCCCTCGCCTCGCGTAGTGCCTCCAGTTCGGGCCAGCCGCCGAAAGGCAGCACGAAATTGCTGTACATCCTGCCACGTGTGTTGCTCACGCACACGGGCGTGATCGAGTAGCGGACCAGCGCGGCTGTACCCGCTTCCCGCAGTTCCTTGCGCTGCGCAGGAGTGAGATCCTCGAATTCGTCAGTGAACTGCCACTCGCCGCGCACGATGCGTCGCTTGGTGTCGGACACGTTATTGGGGCCCGCTGCGCTGTCGGCGTCGGCACGCTTGACGCATATCGGGTCGGATTCGATCGTGCGACTAGGGAGCTCGATTGATCGGCGGATTTCGCTGTACTGTAGGTAGTGCTCGACATTATCGCCGTGCTTCCATTGGAGTTCCCAGTCCAGTCGCACCTTGCCGCCACTGCAGTCGCTTTGCGGTAACGAAAATGTCGGCGACGCCTTCTCGAACGTCTTCGAGGGCGGATTGAAGACCTTGCAGCCCATCGAGGGGAGCCAGTGGTTCGCCAACTGCTCATCAGCGACCCGCTTTTTTACAAACGCTACTGGCGCATCCTCGCTTGCTCCATTAAGGACTTTCCGGCGCACGAGGAACGTCAGGCCGAGGTCCAGAGCATGTGCCTGCTGCGGCGTCGCGCCGTCGGCGGCGTAGCTGAACAGGTCCGATACAAACTTGTGCAGCAGAAAGTCTCGCGCCTCATGGCAACGCCGGTCGGCGGGATCGATATGGATGGCGTTTGCGTAGCGCCGTTGTTGCTCGACATGGGCATCCACCATGTCGCCGGACCGCGTCGAGTCGCTGATGAGCACTGCCTCAAGCCGGGTAGCTGGTTCGTAGTACGGCGCGCTCTGCTGCGGACGTTGCGCAGAAGTGCGGAACGCGGCGAAGAACAGGTCGCCAAGATTCGCCTTGCCCGTGTCCGGCATCGGACCGATGGCCCCCTTGTCCTTCGTCGATTCCTCATAAGTCAATGCCGCATTCCAGCGCACTGTGGTCTCGATATGGGCGACGTCGGCCGCCGCCACCGGCACCCAGTTGCCGTTGCTCCACCGATAGATGTCGGTGTCGCCGCTGATCGGAAGGCCCGAGAGGTCCACGCAGTGGTCCGGGGCGGGGATGACCCCGAGCGGAAACGTGATATTGGGAATCGGAGGCGCCGCATAAAACGACGCCCGCTTGTCAGTCCGCGCGTCCAGGGGCAGGAAGGTCAGGTAGACCCACTCCGAAGGATCCAGATCCACACGATCCGCGGGCGGCACTCTGGGATAGGTCGCCACAATATGGAAGTCCGTCGGACCGATCGGATTGCACTTGCTTTCGCCTGGCCTCACAAACGCCTTTGGAAGCGCTTCCTCTTGCGGCACCGGAGCCAATTGGTCGGGATGTGAGTTCGCGCTGCCAGCAATGGCCTGCGCGTCGCGGCGCACCGCGCCGGTCTGTTGTACCTTCTCCAGTGCCTGGTCCTGTCGTGCGAGCGTCGGCGATACGGACGGCACCGGCTGCTCTAGCCCAACCTGCATGAATTGCGCGACGCGGGCAGCCGCCGCGTCGACCAGGCCGGTGTTGGACGCGAGACCGATTGAAAGCCCCAGCGACCGGCCAAAGACCGACACGGCAATCGTCGCCCGCACGCGCGTGCCGAGGCTGCCGTCGCCGCGGATCGCAAGCTCGGCCAGCACGTCCACCTGCAGCGACAGCGAGAACGACGCGCGGATCGTTATCTTGCACAGCCAGGCATCAATCTCCAGCCAGGCAGAGACGGAGAACTGGACACGTATCTGCAGCGAGAACAGTGAGTAATACAGCGAATCGGAGGCGCGGCGCGCGTCCAGGTAACCGATGATGCGTGCGGTGATGGCGGCGTACACGGACGCCGAGACGGCGATGCCCACGACACCCGCATCGAGGGCGCCCGACATCGCGAAAGTGAGCTGCCCCTCAAGGTTGAGACCGACGAGAAGGCTATCCTCGTGAATGCGGAAGATCGCGCCGCCAGCAACCGTGAGGTTGGCGCCGGCGATGTTCTTGGTCCATCGAATACGGTTGGGCCAGCCGAGCTCCATGTGCAGCAAGCCGGGCCGAATGTACAGCGTGGCCTCGTACTCGATCTCCTTCAACGCATTCTTGAACGCATCGGGTAGTGCGAGGCGCGGGCCAATTTCCGCGCCCTTGGTACTCTTCAGGCGCGCAAGGAATTCGCTTCGCGAACCCACCAGCACGATGTAGCCGGTCATTGCCTGCTTGCCCACGAGCTGATTTCCGCCGATATTTCGATTCGAGTCCCAATCGTGGTAGTTCCACCCCAGCCATGCCTGAGCGGTCATGACGAACGTCGTGTTACGCATCGCCATGAGCGCGTTCAGCAGCAGGACGTTTGGCAACTCCTTTTCCTCGTCGGGCTTCCAGACAACCGTCTCGGTCGGCGCCGACGCGCTGCTCATTGAAATCATCGCGCGCGCCACGAGTGTGAGCCCGTCGGTATTGTCGAGCGCCCAGGCCTCCAGCCTCGCCGGCTCGACTGCCTCGGATGCAATGGCGTCGAGCTTCGCGAGGATCGGCGGCAACGAAGTGGCCTGGTCGATCTCCTTGATGGCGACGTAGGTGAAGTGGTAGCCAAGGCCAAGGCCGATCTCACGCAGGTAGAGGGGGACAGGCCCGAGCTGAAAATAGTAGCTTAAACGCTGCACTTCGATGTACACAAACCAGGCGCGCTTGGGCGCGGCCCAACTGCTGTCGAACACCTCGACGAATCCGAAAGACGCTGCCATCGGCGGAAAGCCCTGGATCGCGATGCGGCCCTGCCCCATAAACCCATTGGCTTTGAGCGAATCGTCCGGCCGGCGGGACTCGAGGACATTCAGCGGCATCCGGCCATCGACGGCGACCGCCTTTCCCTCGATCTCAAACGCGCTGCCGAGGCGGATCGCTACGCCCAGTCCCTCACACCGGATCCGCGGCAGGAATCCGGCTGCTGGCGGCGCGATGTAGAGTTTGTGGAAATCGCACTCGACGCGCACCACGTCACCCACATCCGCGAACTCACACTGGCCCCCGATGACGAGGGCCGGCGTCGGGTCGCCGAAAATCTTGCAGTTTGGCTCGAAGCCGATGCTGCGCACCTCGAATTTGAACAGGTCGAACAGGTTTGCGCGCGCCGGATTGTCGAGCGCGACCACGAAGGAGAGGTTCAGTTTTCGCAATTCGCGTTCGATGATTTCCGATGGGCCGCACACCGGGCAGTCGGTAAAGCTCAGCTCCACGCCGGCGAGCTTCTTGAACATGCCGTTGGCAAGCTCCGACACCTCCGGCCTGAACTCTGCGCAGCCGCTGACAAACGCGCAGAAATGAAGCCCGCCGGCGTCATCTTCGAACACGCGAACGCCCAGCCCGTCGAGCGTGAAAACGAAGTGTGTCTGCTCGCATCGGAACGGCTTGCCCTTGTTGACAAGGTCGAGACTGCCATCGATCAACGCGAACCTTTTGCCGCGCATCCCAAAACTCAAATGCAGCTGCGAATCGACATCGCCAAGCAGCGCTGGCGGAAGCTTGCCCGTGGCCGTGAGCGCAAACGCCGCCACGCGGCTGTCGCGCACACTCAGGCGTGCGGACTTGAACGTGAAGTCCGTGCCCAGGCCGTTCAGCGGAATTGTCGCATCAGCTTCGAGCGCCGCGTCGAGATCGAGCCCGCCTCCATGCATCACGAAGTTGCTGACCTTCAAGACAAGTGACTTGCCGGCGGGGCTCAGCTCCCCGAACTGCAATCTCAGTTCGACACCCTCCTTGACGTACAGCCGCGAATCCGTTCCGCCGAGGTCGAGCACCAGCTGGTCGGCCGTCACGCGCTTGCCGCTCGCTTTGTCATAGAAGTTGCCGCTCATCCCGAGCAGGCTGAACTTGCCCTCATCGACCGTGATGGCAATCGCGCCGGTGCTGACGCGCGCGGTCAGGGTTCGGGTTTCCACCTCCAGCCCGACTGAGGCCTCGATCACGCTGCCCACTGTATTGATTTCGACATCGAGAGCGGTTCGAACCATGCCTCCGTCCTTCCTAGGCGGGTAAATCTTGTCGATCCTGATATACTGCTTCAGCGTGTCCAACACGCCCCCAGCCTGGCTTGGATCATCCTTTGGCGCACTGAGGAAGGGCAGCAACTTGCCGACTGCATCGGGGTTGAGTGTGAACCTCTCTTCGAAGCTGTCGTCCAACTCAATAAGCTCGAAGCTCCGGAAGCCGACCGACGGGTTACCATTTGCCGGGGGCAATGCCGGCTGCAAGCCGTGCAGGAAGGTGGCCCGGTTGCCGCGGATACCGAAAGGCACGACGCTAACACGCCCCGCCGCGGACGCCTTGTGGGCAATGTCCACTGCGATCAGGTGGGGTGTCTTGCCCGGCTGGGGCGCCAGCTCACCTGTAGGTCTTTCGGATGAGGCTGTGCCGAGCCAGAGGTCGGTCGCAATGGAGGCCACAGGATGCTGACCGCTTGTATCCACGCTCGCAATGGCGAATGCATCCCTGCGGCCCTCACGCAAATCGAGCAGCACGGCAAGGTCGACATCGGCGGGAACCTTGACTTGGAATCCCATGCGTTCCCAGTCGAGCGATCCATCCTGCATGGAACGGTGCACGCTGAAAAGAACCTGCTGCAAGTTGCCAGTCTTGCGGTCAAGCACCAGGGTCACATCTAGGCCACTGAGCGCATCTGCCAGCTTGGCCGCAAGCGCCTCCAGCGCGCGTAGCGCGAACTGTGCGAGCCCTGAAAGCGCGCGACCGGCCACAGCGAGTACCTCGGCCAGCAACGCTGCAAAGTTTCTGAGGGTCGGCAGGAGATTCGGTGTGGGTATGCCGGGTACCCCGAGGCGAATCGAAAAACCGTCGGGAAGATCGCTGACAAGCGTTTCAAGCGGGAAGTTCGTGTCGACGAGCCAGACCTTCCGCGACACGTTATTCCCGTGGGAATCAGCGACGCTACCAACAAGCTTCTCGCCTTCGAACGGAAGCGTGGCGGCAACGGTCACGCTCTTCGTCTTATCGGTAACCGAGCGCACGGCAAGCCGGATCTCCAGCCAGCCGAAGACCATCGCGTCTCCATTCTGCTTTACGAGGAGGTGCAGTTGTCCCTGTTGAACATCAAGCTCAAGCGGGTCGAGGGCACCGGGGAGTCGGATGCTGAACGGGATGCAGGCGAGCTTCGGCAATGCGGCAACATACTCGAACTCGAGTGCACCACCTTTCTGACTGACTTCAATGTTCCCCCAGACGGCCTTGTTTCCGGCAAAAGCCAGCTCGATGCCTTCGATGGTAAGCACGAACTCGAGCTTGTTGCCGGCGGATACGCTGCCGTTAAACGTCGCCGCCTTGTGCGTGATGGTCACCAGCATGAAGGGCAACGCTGGAAGGCGCACCTCCGGCCAGGTTAGACTGGTGGAACCAAGCTTCGCCCAATCGAAGTCGGGCAGCGGAATCGCCGGAAGTCGGAATGGAAACTCCGGGATCAGCAGCGTGAATTGCGGGACGAGACCATCGACGACGAACTCGAGCGAGAGTGTCGTCGAAATGACCGCGCCGGATATCTTTACCTCACAATTCGCCAGCAGTTTCAGGTTTGCCTGAAGCGCCGCCTCCTCGGTCACGTACTCGCGCACGTTGAGCATGAACAACGCGGACACGTCCGAGGCCCCCGATGGGAGCAATTCCACGCCGTTGAGCATGACCCCGCGACCGACGGAGGTCGGGAGCTTCACTTCGATGCGGGAAAGCCGATCCACAAGCGCATGCCACCGGTCTTCGAAGGCGGTCCCGTCGGCGATCAGACGCGCACGTATCTCGGCGAAGGTGAGCAGTCTCGTGCCACCTTGCGCGAGGAGTTCCTGCGGAATCGCGATCGGCGACTCAATCGCAAGCGCCAGCCTAGAATTGGGCCCCGACCTGATGTGGATCACCTTGGCGATTGCGGAATCATCGAGGTGCACCGCGAATGGCACCTTGCCGCTTGCAGCGACTAGAACGAGCTCGGGCACGCACCTTCTCCTTGGCAACGCCACAACTTGTGGGGCGATTCTCTTTGCGATCCACCACTTCTTTATCGGGCCGGTCTAGACCTCGTCGAACGAGCCAGATAGCGCGTCACTCGCCGGACCTGCAGCCGCCGCGGGCTCGAAGGCGGCTGCTTTCCCAAGGAGGATGGAGCCAGGCCAAAACCCCAATACGAACGACACGGGGGCCGTCTGCTAACCTGTATATCGATGCAGGAACCCTAAGGTATACTGCGAACGGCTTGTCAGGCCCATTGCTCGCCGAATCGTCGGATCCGGCGAGCTAGTACCCACGCTTCACCGCCAAGTCCCCCGAACAATGCGAGCGACAACAATGCGGGCGCCCAGCTGCAAGCTCCCTCCTCTACCAGTAAACAGCGGCGCGCTGTCACGACGCTGGGGATTGGACGCGGGCCTAGATGACGCATCTCCTAATCGCCCTTGTAGATTAACGGGACGAGAAATGTCCACCCGAGCATAACCAAGGAGGCCACCCGCGCGTCCCAGATTGACGAGTATGTGAAAATGTCACCCATCGAATAGACCCAGACGAGATACGTCCGGATGGTGGGACCGACCCCAATATCACCTGTTTCCCAGCCATGTATAGCGCCACCAACTCGCCTGGAATAAGCTTCACCAGCCTTTCGCGATAGTCCTTGGTGGGATCAGGTTGCGGATCGCTTCGCAGATTGATTCGCAGGCTCATGAAACCTCTCTTGTTATTCGTGCGCTACCTACGGACATCAAGCGCACGGGGCACATAGGCACTTAACGAGGCTGGTTGCCCTTACACTAAACCAAGTTCCGGTGGTGATCCGAGTGGAGTCTGCTAAGTCGAGACTGACGTCATCAAGTCACATCATGGCCCAATTGGTGGCATAACGTTGCCCCCTCAAGAGTACCCCACTGGCCAATGACCCTAATAATTTAGGACAGGTCGACACCATGTTCCCTAATCCAGAAGTATTACCCCTTGCGGGTGAATCAACCTATCTGCCTGCCCGAGATTACTTGACAACTACAATTGGCCTCTCGACGAAGATTCGGCATTTACCTCCGTTTTGGCTCGCTCTCCCACCACGGCAAAGCATTACGGGGGACATTGGGCCACCTCCAACAGAAAAGCCCGCGCGGCGGAACCGGGCGGGCTTTCGAATCTGGTTGCGGGGAGCAGCCCCCTAAGCCCAGGCCGGGCTGGCCCGACAACCATGATTCTTTATAACTCCGCATGAGGGTCCAAACTGTATTGAAAAATCATTATTTCTATTTTGCTTCTCGAATATTTATCATTCAATGCAGCAATGAAATGGAAAGTTATTTATGAGAATATACCGATAACAAGCATCGCCTTTGATCGTCCAATAATATTTGGTTGTGACTTTATTGTTTGCTTTAATAAATTAAAACTTCCGCGCACCATATTAATGAAGTGCGACTCATATTCTTCTCGCGCGAACGTCATTCGATTCGGTAGATAACTAACGTTTGCCCAGTTAGATCGACCTGCTGGCCACAACGCGGGTTTGTGTGACCATACACCTTACCTCCATTAGGCCCCATGATGTCAGCCAACACCATTGCATGGTCCGTAGCAAGTCCAAACCAACTTACGACGAAGCAGAAATCTCCCTCGCGAGTTTTGGAGATATCGCCAATCTTTTTGACATTGGTATACTTGGCTGCCGCATTCTTGAATGCGGCAGCAAGCTCCGCAACACGAATACATACTCCGTTATAACAGGTCACGCTCGGCAGATTAACGATAATGCTGCTTTTTGATAGACCGTGTGCAACAAAATGAGTGCAATCGTTATCGAATTGACCATCTGGGCAATCATTTCCGCCACCAAGGGGACAATATTCCCCATAGTATGCCTTCGCCTTTGTCCAGTCGAATGGTAGCGCCGCAACGTCCGCTCCATTGCGAGGCACAAGCAAAAGCTCGCTGGAGAGGGATCCAAGTTGCGAGGAAAGAGTCGCAGCGAATTCGACGTCCTCGATCACTGAGACCAGGTTCGCTGATTGGCTTGCGGGCGACATAACGCTCCTCAAGTTGGATGAGCTATAAAAAATAGCCAACATCCGTCACGATAGAAAATCGTGAACGAAGAAAATTTAACCACAAGGTTACGATTCGCAGGGTAGACATAGAGCAATCCTGCAATGGCCGTACCAGAAGTCTCTTCGAAATTTACGCACAACAGCAAAGAGACATTTAACCTTCGGAAAACTGGTTGATGCGAAGTATAGGAAGCGCCGGAACTTCTGCAAGATATTTTTGGGCTACCTTGTAAGCTTACGGTTTGTGCCAAGGTGGTTGTCGCATCCGTCGCCATGCTTATTCTCGTACTTAAGAGTCCCACCGCAGATCTGTCCCTGTTTAGGTAGGCCAGCTGCACCAAGATCCAATCCCCATTCCAGTCGAGAAGCGCTGCGAATATCAAAAGCGTGCGTCTTGGAACACCGCCGCTCGTCTTGCCAATCGGAGCCTCGGCAGAGTCGAGCGTTCGGGCCGGAAGCGGCATGGCACGATAGCCGCGATGCCGTAGCGACAGCATTCTCTTTCATCTAGCCGCCGGGGATGCGTCCCAAGCCACCCAAGATAAGCCGACAAGATATATCGCAATTTTTCTTTCACGATCTTGCCCGTCATGCCGAATATCCGGCTGCATTCACCCGTCAGCGTAAGCTCACCCTGCCAACCCTGATCACCTTTATGCTTGGCAACTTGCGCATGGGGGTCCAAGCCGAACTCGATCAATTCTTTGCCCGACTCGGCCGCCAAAATACCTTGTGCCGAGGCGTCAGTGAACAAGCGTTCGCCCAGGCGCGCAGCAAACTCAGCGGCGATGTCTTTGCTCACCTCAATGACTGGCTGCTTCAGCAAGTTTCCGAACATTTGCCGCGCTGGCATGGCTTTCGGCTGGTCGCCGCGGACGCCTCACACTTGCGCTTTGCCATCCGCGACAGCCATCTCCCTCTAGTCGCCGCCCGCGATCAACTCGCCTTCGGCCTGTACCTGCCTGAGGCCGAGATCATGCTCACCGCCTCATTGCACAGCGTGCACGAGAACGAACGCCAGATTCTGTTTGAGCATCTGGACTGCCTGCAATCCGACGACTTGCTTCTCCTCGACCGCGGCTACCCAGCCCGCTGGCTGGTGGCCGTGCTCAACCAACGAAGCGGATAGAAGAAGGTCGGGACGCCAGGTCCCACGCGCGCGACAACCGGCTTCACGTTGGCCCAGGCGGTTCCAGGGCAGGTGCGCAGAATTGGAGGAACTTCAAGCACAATCAAGCACAGTTACACGAATGCCGGGCCTGTAGGGTGGGCAGGCGCGCAATAACCCGCGCGCCCGCCGAGTTCGTCTCTGTCAGCTGCGTAAGCGGTATTTCGCATGATGCCTTCCTTAAAGACGAACCGATGCGATGTAGGAATTTTAGGCTCCGCGTTATCGCGTCCCCTTTCATAGCATCTATCCGGCTGGCGCGTGGCCAGCCTTCATCCTATATGCGCGTTCCGCTGGAATTTCTCCAGGGACATGCCCCATCTCTAGGAGTCGGTTGCTTTGGCAACCCGCCAAATTCACGGGCATGTTCACCCCAGACCGCATGTGCTGCGTACTGGCCTGACGTCACGTTACCGCTTCGCTGCTGAACTGGATGACCTAAGCCGGTTTCAGGTATGCTCCTTCGGGAATCACGCCGTCCTTCAGATAGCGCCACAGCGCAATCGCGAGGCGCCGTGCGACCGCGACGATCGCGATGCGCCGCGCGCGGCGATTCGGTCCCGTGCCCTGCGTGCGCTGATTGAACCACTGCGCCAGCGCGCTGTCGGGCTGGTAGCGCAGCCAGGACCACGCCATCTCGACCAGTAACGAGCGCACCCGTCGGTTGCCTTGTTTACTGATGCCCTGATCTACCTTGCTCTCGCTGCTGTCGTAGGGCTGGGTACCAGACCAACGCATGCGCCGATTTCGCGCCGGTTGTGGAATTCTCGCCAGAATAGCTCTAGCGCGAGGCGTGACGCGCCCACTTCGCCAATCCCCTTCAGACGCGCTAGGTCATCGCTTCGCTTGCGCGCGGCTGCCGGCAGGCTCGCCTGCCGCGTCTTCTCCAGCGCCGCGAGTTGCTGCTCGGCCAGGGCCAACCGTTCGCATTCGCGCAGTAGCCGCTCACGCAGCTCAGGCGGCAGCGGCGCGCCGTCGTGGCACCTCACCTCGTTACGCGCGAGCCGGCCAGCGAACGCCTTGCGGTCGACGTCATCCCAGCAACCAAGCGTGACCAGAAGTTTGTGCATCCGGTCGCGATGCTGCAGCACTTCCTTTTGCAGTTGCCCGCGATCGCGCGTCAGCTGGCGTGATGCTTCGTCCTGGAGCGACGGCACGTGAACTACGTGCATGCGGTCGCGCTCGCCGCGCAGCCATGCACGCAGGTTGATCACCAGTTTGATGACATCGAGCCGGTCGGCCTTCGCGCGTCGCTTGTGGCGCTCGACCGGGATGCTGGCCGGATCGACGACGTAGCACTCGACGCCGCGCGCCTGCAGCGCACGATAGATCCAGAACGCCTCCTGGCCGGCCTCGTAGCTCACGACGATACGGACGTCCGCCGGCAACGACCACTTCTCCTTCTGTGCTTCGATCAGGTCCAGGACCGCCTGAAGGCGCACGGCGGCTTGCGGTTGCGCGACCGTATGCACAGCCGGCTGCTCGCGCCGGCTATCGTGCAGCGCGACCTTCCACTTGCTCGCGGCCAGCTCCAGTGACACCGCCAGCACGACCTCTTCGGATTGCGTTGGATATGCCTGATCTTTGCGCATGATGCTCTCCTGTGAATAAGGCTCCGCATGCTGATTTTAGGCGTCAGTTCGTCGAGGGCTTAGACGCTTCATAGGATCTCTTCGGGGCTGGCCTCAGCGTCCAGATCCCAGCCCAGGCTTTCCAGGCGGCGCAATGCCGGATGGGGACAGCCGTGCCACAGGTGCCACTTGGCGCTATGCAGCGCCTTGATCAATGCCGCGTTGGTCGGGCCGTCGCTGTGGGCCGGCCGGCCCTTGATCATCTGTTCGAGGTTCTGTACCCGCATGGCGATGTGGAACCAATCAAGGACGTACTCACCGCGGTCACCAAAACCGAGCTGCGCAAACCGTACGGTATCCCCGCCGTCCCGCCGTCCGACAGGAAGGTGACCGGTTGACGGGGTTGCACACCTTCTCGTAGCAGGAAGGTCCACATACGATCGGCCGGTCGGCGCTCCAGTTTATGCACGTAGGCAAAGCTATGCCCACCATCCTGATCCCGCAGGGACTTCCCGACGATCACTTCAAACCAGCCGTCCTGGCGGCGCCGGTGTCCAGCTCGCCGAAGGAAGCCGCCGTCAATGCCAACGGCGCGAAGCGGACTGGGCTCGGGGACATCTTGCAAACGGGTGCCCGCGGCAATCTCCCCTCTCTCGGCACGGGCGGGATCGCGGCGGCACCGTCCCTGGGTGCTGGTGCGCAGACCACCTTGTCCTACCGCGGCGCCGCGTTGGGCGCTGATCAGGAGGCGGTGTTGGCCATCGCCAAGAAGGAATTCAGGCAGCTCATCCCGCTGAATTTGAACACGCTCAACCCCGAGGAGACGGTGAACTTGCTCGCCGGCACGGGCTTCACGCCCTCCGACCAGTCCTGCCCATACGGCGCGGAAAAGGCGCAGCTGCGGCCATGCCATCTCGTGCGGTACATCTTCAGCAGCCCGTCGGATGGCGCGAAGTTGGCAACCGTGGAGGTCACCCAGTCGTTCGATGTGCCACTCCAAGGAAGTGTTCATTAAGGCGTTGCACGACACCTATGGGCCGGCCAGGCTCCGGTTCACCGATACGGAGCGCCGACCGTCAGGCGGATCGATGACGGCCGAGTCGATCCTCTGGGGTGGTAGCCGGACCCCGGCGCAGGGATTCCGCAGCACGTACCTAGCGGCCGAGCGCGACCTGATCGGCGGTCGCTATGTCACCGCCGAGGTCCTCAGCAATCAGGGGATGGCCCACGGCTACCGCTTGCGGATCGTGGACACCGACGCTATGGCCCGCACGATGGCGTTCATGATGGAGGCGCACAGGGTCGCGCAGGAGCGCCGCCGCAGGGAGGCGGCCGAGAAGCTGAAATTCTGAGCACCATCTGCGCGCCCACATAGCAAAAAGCCCGGCACACGACCGGGCTTCTTCATTTGCAGGGCAGGCTCACTGGGGGTTGAGCATGCGCACGACCTGCAGCGGGATCACGAAGCCTTGCGCCGACTGGAAGGACTTCGACTTCTTGTAGACGGGTTTGAGCAGCTCTTTGAAATCTTCCCCGAGTTCGCCGGCCTTCTTCAACTTTTCGGTCAGGGCTACCGCAGGCCGAGTAAAGCCCCGCAGGCTTTTGTCGTCGTCGCGCTCAATGAGATGGAAGACCTCTTCGCGCGAAACGTGGCCGCCATTGTCGGCCGCCTGCATGATGACCCTGCGGGTCTCGACCCGCAGCGACTTGATGGCGTCGACGAGATTCTTCACGTTCCCCCAGCCCGCATCCTCGATCAGGCCCATGCGCAGATTCATGAGGTTCTGTTCAGCCAAGGCTCGATACTCCTCGTCCGTCGATTTGATCGGCGGCCAGGCATGGACAGGCTGCGGCGTGCTGGTGGGTGCGCTGGGGGCCGCGCTGATCGGCGCGCTAGGGACCGCGCTGGCCAGTGCGCTGGTGCTCGTGATCGACCCCGGGGGAAGCAGTTCGATCAGCTTTTGCAGCAATCCGGGCGCCTGCATCGCGGGCACGGTGAAGTTGAGGCCGATGGTCACGGTCGGTTCGGTCATGGCACTACCTCCCTTGTTGGTATGGGAGGTAGTGTGACACCGACGAGGGTATTACGCAAACTTTATATCGTATAAATACAGTATTTACCCCTTTCGTAGTACCCGATGCGGGGATACGGATTGGTGTAATGGCTCAGATACCCTTCCTCCCCGCTTTTTTCCGCACGTATGCAGGTCCCATCGGCCGTGTGCGGCGGCGATCACCCCATGTGGTCGCGTTGTGACACGAGCCAGACGTCGCCCGGGTACAGCCAAGTCCGCTTGTCGGCCAACATCATGCAGTCCCATGCGCCTATGCGCTGGCCGGCGTCGGCAAGACCTGGGCCGCTGGCCTGATGTTCGTGGTGGTCGGCATCAACATCATCGGCGCCCTGATGGCCATTGCACAGCCCAATTCGGCGGCGGGCCCATTGTCGCTGGCGCTGCGCACCCGCGGTGCGCTGCTGGCTGACGCCTTCTCCAAGGTGGTGGTGGCCCAGTTCTGGATCGCGGCGATCAACACGGCATTCACGGCCGCACTGCTCTTCGTGGCATTCCCGATCTTCGACGTGAACATCCCTACGCCGGCTGGCTGGTCCTGCTGACCTTCGCCGCGGGCCTGCTGCCCATCCTGGGCAACCTGATCTGCAACGCCGTCCTGACCCTCGCAGGCCTCGGTATCGGCCCGCATATCGCCGTGGTGTGCCTGCTCTTCCTGGTTGCGGTCCACAAGCTGGAATACTTCATCAACGCCAAGGTCCTGGGCGCCAAGATCAAGACGACGATCTGGGAGTTGCTGATCGTCATGTTCCTGTGCGAAGCGTTGTTCGGCGTGGTGGGCCTGGTCGCCGCACCCCTGTACTACGCCTACACCAAGCTGGAGCTGTCCCGCCTGAAGTGGATCTGACCGGCCAGGTCTTCCGCCTCCAAGCCGCCTACCGGCGGCTTTTTCATGTCCGACCGCCGGAAGGTAGCGGCTCCGGAGGCCGTCCGCTAAACTCCGGGTTCTAACAACACGGGGCGACGTCAAATCTCAATGCAAACGTCCAAGGTCGTGGCTGCCGCAGCGCTGCTGGCAGCCTCCTTCGCAGTGCATGCCTACAACGAACGCAGCATCCTGGTCGAAAAGAATACGGTTAAGAAGGGACTGAGTGCTGTCGTGCATCCCTCCACGATCGGCATGACCCTCCGGTACGCCGAGCACATCATCGGCTCGCCCCCGATCCGCGAGACGCCCTACCCCGGCGGGATCCAGGTCAACAGCTACGAAATGAAGGGCTGCAGCGTCGCCCTCTTCGTGGACAAGACGAAGGTTGTCGGCGTCCAGGCCCAGATTAACAAGAAGAAGGGATGCGACGTGGACGTCCGTTGGCCGTTCATCCGGCAGGGAACCGTCATGGCCAGTGGAACGACCCTCGGCGACTACGCGCCTCGCGGGGTTCTCCACTTCACCGACCCGCAGTTCCCCTCGTGCAACAGCTGTGGCGAGGGCACGGTCTACGCCAACATCGACAGTACGACGGCCGGCGGAGGCTTCGAGATGCAACTCGTCGGGGAGACGGAGTGGAAGTCGCGCGACGCCTGGCTCGAAACCGTACGCCGCGCCGGCATCGACGGCGAAAAGCTTCCTACCGATGGCTACAACTGCCCGCTGCGGCAGTTCGACACGGTGGCCTACGATCTCATGAGGCATTACCCCGTGCGGGCCATCGGCTACAGCTACCCGGCCGTCTTCCAGCCCGCCTGCCGCGGCGGGTACCTGCGTTAAGCCCCAAGCAAAGAAGCCGCTCATCGAGCGGCTTCCCTGGCATCGAACGTCGATCAGCTCATCCTCACTGCTGGGCCCGGGCCCGGACCACCATACCTCGAGCGACGCACACTGTTGCACTGGGGACGGCTGCACATCCGTTTGCACCGGATCCAGAGCAAGGACCTCACGCCCTTCCTGCACACCCATCCCTTTGCCTACGCGAGCCTCATCCTGCGTGGCGGCTATGGCGAGCAGACGAGTCAGGATATACGCTGGTACGGCCCTGGATCGCTGCTGCTGCGTCGAAGCGATTTCGCGCACCGGCTGGCGCGTGTGGAACCGGGCACCCTGACGCTTTTCATCACCTGGAAGCGCAAAGACAACGCCAGGCAGCTGCGCCGGCCGGAGATCATGGACCCGGATGTGCCTTGGGTGGATTACCCCGCGGGGGTGTACCAGCGGCGGCTCTACGGGCGCGTGCGCTACTGCAAGTTCGACCAGTTCTGGCACACGGCGGCTGACACCGTCGAGGCCGCCAGCGCCAGCACCAAACCCAGCATCGACCAGAAGACAAAGCCCCTCACGTCGAGCCCAGCGAGGCCACCGCCTCGCCCCTGACTGCGTGAGACCACGGACTGCGGGAATTGCGGGCCCGGCATGGGGTGGACCGCTCCCTATACTCAGTATGCGTGTTGCACGCGACTCTCTTGCATCACATGAGCCCAATTACCCTGGGTAGTCCTGGCCCTTCGGCATCTCGTCAGGATTGGCTGGCCTGGCTCGAAGAGCACCGTGAAATGCCTCGCTCGTCCGCGGCGAACGCGGCGATTCGCAAGGCCCAGAAGATGGTGGAACACCCACCGCGCCCGGGCCTGCAACAAGGGAAAGGATGACCGGTTCAACTGCCTCGAGCACTGAATCCGACCCCAGAACGTTCCTGCCGGCTTTTGCCTGTCCTTTCGAGCGCAGGTTTGTTTGTCCTCAGTTGTATGACCCAGATCCACTCTCACGCTCAAGCCGAGTCTCGAACCGATTCCCCTCCTTCGCCCGACCTACTCCTGGGCCACGCTGTCGACGATGGCATGGCCGTGATGCTCGATGGTCAGGCGCCGTGCAAGCACCTGGTGCTGTTCGGGCAGGGTACGAGTGCGCGGGTGTGGCAGAAAGTCTCCTGATGCAGCATCTGCAGGCCCAGGGCCCGGAAGGCTCCGGCTTTCTCATCATCGACACTCGCTATGACGAATCCCGGGTAAGATGGCTGCGCGGCCTGCTGGCGCAGCTCGGCCGCAAGGATGGCCTCCATGTCTGGCATCTGGGCGGGAAACAGGCTGCGCGGGCCGCCGTCACCCAGCAGGCGCTCACCGAGGCCCTCGTGAACAACCAGTGCGTCTATGCCGCGCTCGACGTGATGGGCAAGGACAGGAAGGCGTTGGCGGCTGGCAGCATGCTGCTGTCGTGCCTCCGACTGCAGCTGGCGCGCTGACACTGAATCACGTACTGGCAGAAGGTGGCAGCGATCTCTCGCGGACCTTTCCTTACTGCTGCTGGCGCTTGGTTCTCCAGGGCAGTGAGGTCCACGATGTGCTTGAGCCCACGGAACTGGATCCCCTTCAGCTGGCGCTTCCACTCCGCTTGTGGCAGGTCCGTACTGCGAGAAACGGGCTCGCCGGCAAGCACGAACTTTCCGGCTTCCAGGTCTTGATACTCGGTGTCCCCTTGCGGTTGATACGCCCAGACGCGCAGGTACAGGCGCGGATTCGGTCCCAGGACGAAAGGGAACCGAAATGAGCCGGATGCCTGGGAGTGGCCCGCGCAGCTCCAGCCAGTAGGACGCCTTTGCATAGCACAGGGCGGTTGCCCGCGCCTGAGCATGACCGGCCATCAAGTCCAGGCCGTCCGCAAAGGTCTCCTGCCAGAATGCCCGAATTTCGTTGTTGCCGCCAAATCACGCAAGTCCATATTTCACTGACCCAGGACAGAGCTGCCTACTGTTGGGGTGATCGTGCTTTCGCTGCAAAATGATACGCTGGCGCACGAAATCCTCTTTGAAATCAACAATTTGCACACAACGACTTTTCCACGAAAAGCTCTTTGCACAACTCGTTGATATAGAACGGCTTTCTTGCTGAAACCGTGTCAATCAGCACCGGAAGAACGATCACCCCATTTTGGCGCGCTCTCGCACAGCGGCATCCGCTACGTGAGCCCGGCGCAGCGCCACGCCGGACAAGACGACAAGATTCTCGCCGCGCGCCACGCCCTGTATGTTCGGGCCCGTGAGCACAACCCGCGTCGCTGGTCATGCAACACTCGAGACTGGTCGCCAATCGAAACGGTCACGCTCAATCCGGAGCGCGAGATTGCCGTGCCCACCGGTATCAAGCCAGGCGCCGAAAACCAGCGTTTGGCTGCATGAATGAGGCGACATCTACCTTGACGCGCGCCGAACTGAACACGCTTGTTGTATAGCCCGAGTCTAACGGGATCCTCGATGCTGTAGCACGCGGCGGACCCATAGGCAAATATCTCCTAGTCCAGAAGTTCTCGGAGTGGTCGTGGTAGTCGTCGTCGAACTCCGCGATGCCAGCGAGTCTGTTCTGGACTTGCTGCTTACCGTATGACAACCACGTCATCAATCTCACGACTCGTCTTCGACGACTGACTATGTATGAAACCCATGCTGAAATTTTTGATGATTTTCGCCCTCTTTGGTTCGATGCGCTCGTAAATCGTCCTCGTGTTCGAGTCGATTTTGGTTTCGCTTGCACCGTACAACTCGCAAGTCAAGGTAATATCCTTGATCGGCCAAGGAAGATCATTTTTGATAGTAAAATCTGCTTCTAAAATGGTTCCGAACCCGGCCCTTCTGTATGCAGTCTTACTCAGTGACACATAGTCCTTAGGCCTGCGGCGTTGCTTCTCTAAAAGATCGGCTGCAGCCTTCTGAACAGACAATTTCCGCTCCAGCTGATCCGCCTTATCGGCAAACGTCTTCTCCGACGGCTCAAGTGAGGCTAGTCGCCGGTAGATTTCTGCCGCGCGCTCATCGTTGATGTACGGCTTGATCAGTTCGAACTTCAATCGGGCGATCTCTTCTACTCGCATAACCTCCCTTTCTGTAGCTTGTTTTGCGATGAGAGCTGTAGACTCAGCGGGCTTCAACTCCCGCAACTCGCCCTCGTATTCTGGCGAGTTCTTCGTCTTCAGTTCTGCCAGGTAGGCCGTGGGATCGCTGGAGCGAAGCGCGATAAGCCTGCTCTTTTCGTCAGCGGCGAGACGATCAGCTTGGATTGTCTGCTGTTGATCCCAAGATTGACTTGTCATTATGGCAAGAAAAACCAGGATTAACAGGATGGGAGCGCTTGTCCATCGGCTGCCAAGCCAGATCTCAGGGAGGGGGCGAAATAGCGCGAGAATGCACACGATGGCAACTACGCCGATGAGGATTGTGCTCACCATAGGCAGAAGCGCGCTCAGGGGTGCCCCAATAAGCATGACCCCGGTGATCAGTGTCAATCCCTTTAGGATTGATCGAATCAACTCCAGGATGCTTGAGTAGGTAACCATTTCCATGCGCCCCCCCAATCGATGGCGCGCGCTGCTTGATAGCTTGGTGCAGAGCACGTTCTGTGATTGTGCGGGAGCGGGTGGATACCCCCAATCATCCTTGCGGATGACGCATCGGTATCAACCAAATGATCGAACACACGTCGGAAACCCGTATGGCTATGAGGAAAACGCTACCCCTTCGAACTGCAGCGAAATAAACGGAAATCCGTAGTTAGAGTTCGCGCCGAAGCAGTCCGATGGGTTTGGTGCGCGGCGACGGTGCCTTCCGAGACAGAAATAGTTCTCACCTTCGCCGAAGATAAGTCCGCTCGCCAAACAGTTGTTTGCGGACTGGCTCTCCCGCCCGCTTTGACGGGCTTCTTGTTGCCCGTCGCACACATCATTCGTTACAGGACGGTGAGATTCGAGGAACATAGAAGGACAAACGCCTTTGGAGCATCGGGTGACAAGCGGACCGCGCATTCATTTTCGGGCTGTTCACGTCAATACGGCGTGGCGCCGTGTTCAAAACCATCGTTCACTGGAGAACGCCCTAACCGGCCCGCGCGACGGGGCGCCAGGCCTATTTGCTGGGCGCACCCGAATTGACCACGAGAAGCACGGGCGAGCTCTGTTTGTCATAGTCTGGCAAGAGGGACAAGAAATTGGGCACATATTGAAGCCTGGTCCCACTGATCTCGCGGCGCCATTCAAGGTGACCGTGCCGATAGCGATGATTCATCAGTTAGAAGCAAATAGCGGAGCGAGTTTGCAGACCTTCGAAGCCTTCTTTACTTCGGACGAAAACCGAAGCGAGCAGGCCTTCGAGGGAGCGGCCAGCCTTCGCCAACATATGAGCCGTGAGCGAAGTCGCAAGCTGGTAGCAGCCAAGAAGGCGGCCGTACTCCAAGCTACGGGGCGGTTGGCCTGCGAGGCGTGCAGCTTCGATTTCAAAGAGGCCTACGGCGACATGGCAGCCGATATGTGTGAAGTGCACCATGTAGAGGCGCTCTGTACACGAGCTAGCGCAACAATCACTACTCTCGATGAGTTGGCGATCCTCTGCGCCAATTGTCACCGGGTAATCCACGCGACGAAGCCAATGTGGCCGGTATCTCGGCTTGCGGAGCGTTTGAGGAGGAGCAAGGGCCAGCCGCCGCGGTCGCGGCCGTCCGAGTGACAAGGCTTTCTAGCAGCCCCCTGAGGTGAGGCCGCAGGGGCTGATTAAGCGGCAAGCCGATGGCCCTCTCCTCGGGAAATGGAGAGATTCCATCGTTCAACGTAAGACCGGTGCTGGTTATTGAGCACGGCGGTCCGGATTTGCAGCAGGGTTGTGCGCGTGCCGATGCCGCCAGGCCATCAGCTATCGTTTGACGAACCGCATGCTGACCGCTTGGTTGACGGCTGACTCAACAAAGCCTGATGCAATGGGCTCTCCATGCCGATCGCATCAAAACTAGTAGATGAGCCTCATTGAGTACAAGGCTTGCTGCGGGACAAATTTTTCAATCGTGGCCGACCCTAAGCGCACCCCTCGCCCCTACCACCTGACGATGGTCATTACTGCCGCCCAGGCGGACGCCATCGAGGCCGAGCGCAATAGTGTGGCGGAATCGAGCGGCGGCATCAAGCCCAGCGTGTCGGCAGTTGCTGCTAACGCGCTGGAGCGCGCGCTAGACCGCAAATAGTTTCATGCCCTGCCGGCTGCCAGCCGGCGCTGGTGCCGCTCTACAAGTGTTCCGAAAAGAGCGGAGAGGGATAGCCCACCTCTGGTTGCAACGGGCTTTCACGCGTGCTGGCAGACCGCCGAAATAGTCTGCCAATCCACCGCCAACAACGAAACGATCCATCACCCAGAAACGGCTTTGAACGGATATTATGGCCGTTGTCCTCAAATATTCCTTCACACTATGCCGATCCAGCTTTTTGGGCATGTCGAAACCAGATTGGGCAAAGCGCATGCAATGTTGTGCGCGGACGATGACTTGCCCGATGCGGGAATCTTTCACTATTGGTTCGCGCCGCCGAGCACCCAATTGGGTCTTGCGATTGCAGTGTCCCTTCGTACGCTTGACTCTGGCGAATTGGAACTTGTCCCACGCCGTGTCTTTAGCGAAGCAGAATCGGGAGGCCTCGTACCAATGCGGCTCAGCGCTGAAAATGCTGCTCTTGCACTCAATACACGCCTGGTCTTGGAGCACGGTCCGGACGCGTACAAAGGCAGGTGGACCGATCCTAAAGGCGGTGGTGAAGTCGTGCTAAATGATCTTCCGCCAGCCCGAGTGTCAAACGTTCATGCCTGCAAGGACTGGGCAGACTTTAAGGCATGGGCCTCTGAAGTCCGCGTGGAGACTGGTGCCGCCGCGTTCCGGGGTCACGGCAGCAATGCATTCACCCTCCAATCGACGCTTCACCGCGCCGGGAGGACAAACGTGCTGCGCTATTGGATGGATACCATTCCTACCTTCCACATGCACGTGGAGGCGATCCTGGGAACTCAAATTGACATGAGCAAGCCGGGGGACATTTCGGTTTTGCTTGGCCTGGCGCAGCACCACGGATTACCGACGCCACTGCTCGACTGGACCGGTTCGCCATACATTGCCGCACACTTTGCTTTGGCGGACGCATTGGAATACGCCGCCAGTCGGAAGGATGTGACACACGCCAGAGTCTATGGCCTATCCAAAGATTTCCTGGGGAGCAACTCCCCTGACCTCGTTACGTTACCCGCATGCAAGCCCTACGTGTCGTGCCTATCGGTATCACCCCGAGGCAATCCCCGACTCTACGCCCAACAGGGACGATTTCTCGTTTCTAACGTGTGGAACGTTGAATCCTATCTCTGCAAAATAGAGCAAGTCATCGGCAAAACCGTCTTGGTGGCGGCTGATATCCCGGTCACTGAGGTAGCAACCGCCCTTGAGGACCTTGCCTTCATGGGCATCACAGCGGCGAGCCTTTTCCCTGGATTGGATGGAGTTGGCAGAATGATGCGGCACGAGATGGCTGGGAGGATTGCCAAGGCACCGCTACCTGGCATGCCCGCTGCACCTGAAGCGGGGGAACGTCCAACCACTCGCGAAGAATCAAAGGGGAGTGATGCAAGCTGAGTAGCCCAACGTCTGGAACGCCCCCTTCCAAGCCCGCCACGCGCGGGATTTTTTTGTCGGTTGCGTAGACTGAACGCTGGCAGCCAGTTTGCAAATTCTGGCGGAGGGAGGACGATTCGAACCCTCCATGCTCAGTCATATCGATAGCGGCTGTGTTTCGCCTCGCGCCTCCTGCCCGGTCGGCGCTGGGCCGCCCGCCTTGCGCCTCCGCCCGCCACCATCTCGCTCGGGCGGCCCCATCCGCAATTCTGCCAGCAGTTGGCGCGCCAGAGCCACTTCGGCCTCGGCCCGTTCGGTCCGGCGCTGCGCCGCGCCATGGAGGTCGCGGCCGCCGGCCAGCACTTAGCATTTAGATTGTTTTGTTAAGACGCCAGTTAGTTCCTGGTGCAGCTCAAACCATGTGGGTGACGCGCTTCATCCTTGTGGGCGATGTGCTGAAAATTGCATGCAGCTAACATGATTCAATGCCAGAGTAATCGCCTTTTTTGCCGAGGACAGTACGATTCTGCTATCCGACGAGCACGCTGCCACAACCACAACAGACAAAAAAATGGCCAAGACAGCAACATGCATAGTGATTGCCTGTGCACCACTCATGGCGTGGGCACAACCGCAAAACCCGGAAGCGATCCGCGCCCAGGCCTGCGCCGCATCCAACAAGCATCCGAATGACCGAGCAGCCATTGCGGACAAGCGCCTTTACCAAGGAATCACAGTCAACGCCGCCATCTGCGTCGCAGGCGCACCGGCCTCCACGCAGCTCAGCAATGACGGGCAGTCGGTTGATGCGCTTCAATACGCCGACGGTCGTATGATCCGGTTCATAAGCAACCAGCTTGATATGGTGACCATGGGTCTAGCGCCGGCCACCATCACCCCTCTCTCGACAGCCCCCGAAGGCGTTTGTGACAAGTACGTGGGAACCACGGTTGCACCGCTCTCGTTTGATCGCGCGCTCGCAGGGCTGCCGAAGATCGCGCCCAAAGACGAGTTTGAGTCGACGGGCGAATACGAAGCTAGGGCGGCGTCAGCCACACCGGATCGAACGCTGATCGTCATGAAGCCACTGGAACTCAAGATTCGATACAACGCCGATCAGCAGCGATTTGAGATCCAAGGAGGAGACTTTGGATCCCCCCGAGGCGGTAGGATCATTCTGCTGGATTCTGATCGCACCGTCGGCTCCTATATCGGATCGAATGCGTTTGGCGCCAGCGCCCGAGTCGAGCGCATCCAGCGCATCCGTAGGTCTCTGACTCATAAGATTGACTCCTCGGATCGAATCTTCCCTGGCATCGGCATGTTTGACATCGTTGGCTCCTATCCAGCTTCTCCAGTAGAGGCAAGACGACTACAGGCCCAGCTCAAGCTCGCCTACGCGCTTAATCCAAAGCCGCCCTTCCAAGAACGCTACTCCTACCGCGACTCCAAGCCGACAATTGACGATCCAGAAGAAGTACGAGTGAACGAAGTGACGTTGGTTTCTGATGTGCAATGCGGCCTGCTGATGGACGGAGGGAACAAGGTGCTTGCGGCCTACGCGACCAAGAAGCCCCAGTAGCAGAAGCCTGCGGCAGGGCTTTAGTGCTCTGCCAGCCCTGCATCCTGCGCCCTTGCGGGGCACGACCAAACCGTATCAAGCCCCTCCTTCGTGCGGTCGCACAAACGAGCCGCGGCACAGCGATCATCCTCTAGCGGCTATTGTTTGGGGCAGATTCATTCCCTCGCTTGCTGGCAACAAAAAGTCGAAGTGTGGTTTCATCCCTTGGAAGCGTGTGACCGAAAAATAGTCCGCTTTGTCCCTGAAAGCCGTTAGAAATATGTCAGCCTTACGCCGCCATCGATCGGACCTCGCGCTGCGCAAACAGGGGGGATGGTGCTTTCGGTGCTGATTGACACGGTTTCAGTAAGAAAACCGTTCTGATCAACGATCAACGAGTTGTGCAAAGAGCTTTTCGTGGAAAAGTCGCTGCGTGCAAGCTATTGATTTAAAAGATAATTTCGTGCGAAGACGTATCATTTTGCAGCAAATGCACGATCACCCATCATTGCTGTAGCCACTCTGTCGCTACCGTCATCCGGATTCAGGACGCCGGCTGGCGCACCCTGCTTTTCGTCCTGCTGTTCCAGTTTTTCGTCTAGCGCCTCCTGTTCGGTCGGCGCAGGGCGGCCGCCCGCCACCACCCTCCCCGCCCGGGTGGCCACACTCAATTCTGCCAGCAGCTGGCGCGCCAGCGCCGCTTGCCTCACCACATTCGGCCCGGCGCTGCGCCGCGTCCAGGTCGTTGGCCGATTGCGCTGCGCCTGCTCGGCGCTGGCGAGCCGATCAGCTAGCGCACCGAAAGCGCAATCACCCCTGGCCCGGCCGGCAGCGGCCTCCCTGCCCTTGCGCCGCCGCGCACCACCGGCTCGCTCGGGCGGCGCCCCCCGCATTTGAATGCCGCGTCTTGAGCCC
Organism: Cupriavidus oxalaticus; assembly: GCF_004768545.1. Lineage (NCBI taxonomy): Bacteria > Pseudomonadati > Pseudomonadota > Betaproteobacteria > Burkholderiales > Burkholderiaceae > Cupriavidus > Cupriavidus oxalaticus. Next base: position 399,595 of record NZ_CP038639.1, read on the forward strand.
TTAGTTGCGAGGCTACCGGCGGTAGCACAGCCGCACCAAGCGTAGGCATACCGGCATTGTCGTGGTAGCGACCAGCGGCAACCACGTTGCTAGTCGGATTTTCGGCATGTAAATTGAAGAGCGACATCAAGGATCTACTGAATAAACCGATATCGATGTTGCCCGTTCATGGTGACCCGTCCGCAAGACGCAGTCCTGCGCCATCTGTCGGCGAGCGAGCACTCCTCCACATCTATATGAAGTGAGAATGAATATGAAGACCTACGTTGTCGATATGAACATGCTGCAGAAGCAGGAATTCGCCCAGCTAATCGAGACCGACACCACCTCGACCTTTGTAATCCCGGACGTTGCTCTCGTGGAGATGTGCAAGAGCGAGAACTGCGAGCTAACCATGCGTCGGGCACTCAAGGTATTTGGTCCCCATACCCACCGCATTGAGGTTGCTATTGGCGTGTCGCAAGCGCTTCGCATGGAAAAGGCCACGCGCAAGCCCGTATCCCGGGTAGCCATCCTTTCTCCGGCGTTTGCCTCGACTTTACGCCAACTCATTACCGATCTGGCAGACGAGGAAGCAAAGAAAGCCGAGGAAATCCAGCAAACTTACGCACGCCTGAGATCGACGCTCCTCTCACAGGATCTCAATGCTTCCGCGGCGAAGGCCCTCACTGCGCAAGGGATGAAAATTCTGGGAAGCTTGCCAAAGCCGCTTTTTAACGCGATTCGCAAGAATGGCTTCCCTCATTGCCGCTTCCAGGATCTGGTTCACGTCATGACCGACATTTTCTTGAAAAAGAAGGCGGTCAATGAGCTGGGAATGAGTAATATCGAGGCGGCGGCGTTCGTATGCGCAAGGCCCATGACGACTCGGTACGAGTACCTGCTCGTCAGGCACTGTATGCTCACCCTCAAGAGGGGAGGAGACATCTCCCGCGCGAAGCCGGAGAAGGAGCTCAACCATCACCTCGACATGGACTATGTCGCCCTGGGTTCCTACTTTGACGGCGTGCTATCGCACGACAATGGTGTAAAAGACGCCATGGAGGATCTTCAGAATTTTCTCTTCACACCTTCGGACGAAGCGCACACCCGTATTGCCCCGTGGTTCGAGGAGCTCGCCACATCAAAGTAACCTCGCTGGGAGTTGCAGGACGAGGGGGGCCGACCGCAGTAGCGAGGAGTAAAAGAACTTGTCGGCCTCCACCTCGAGTACTCCGCAATGCTCCTTGGCCAACTGCACAACCGATCGGTTCAAGGACGGCATCATCTGCTCAACTATCCATTCCTTGTACTCCGTTTCATTTCCAACCGCTTCCGCCTCCATTGTCTTTCATCGAAAGGCGGCAGCGCGACAACTATCCTGACATGGAGGGTTGCTCGTGCTGCCCTTCACGAGAGCTACAGTAAAGGGTCCCGGCGTCACCGCACGACGAGGACCATTTGCACACCGAGCTTGGTACCGCAATGCAGCGGTTGCTGACAACCGTCTTAAGGTTTTTTTGGTCCTATCAGCGACTTCCTAAATTCAAGTAGGAGGTCAAGTCGAATCTTGCCAAGAAACTCCTGCCTGTAGCGATTCATGTCGAAACCTATCGCCCGCTTCTCCGTTAGCATGTACGAACTCCCTGAAAATATGCGCCGGTTCACTTCATCAATTCGGCTCAGGTCGCACCAAGCCGTCAGGTCATCGACGAACTCAGTTAGATACGCTTGATGTATGCGATATCGTTCTTTGAGCAAAAATGTGGCCACGCTGTTCTTACCCTTCTTGCTAAGCTTGGATTCGTCAACAATGATCTCTAGCAACGCATCTGGACTGTTCCAGCGTTGAACGAGGGTCCCAGGATCGACTAGAAACGCCACCTCCTCTGTGTCAAAAAATGGATGCAAATGCTTTTTCGATACGAAATCCTCGTCACCTTTCAGTGAACTGTTACAAACTCCACAACATGGAATTAAATTGAAAAGCGATATTGCTAAATATGGGTAGTCTGATTTTTTGAAGAAATGATCCAACTGCGGCCTGAATTTCCCCGTCGAAGCATCCACTGTGAAACAGAATGACTGCTGACAGTATGGACATAGCATCTCAGTAGATTTTTTGCAAAGTGCATACGACCCCCATTTATTTTTTCTATATGACGAAAAATTTCCATAGTTGAAGACATGGCGACTGAGAACCATAAAATCCTCCTGAATCACCTTTGGCTTATTTCTTAGAAGATTCTTTACATATCTAATGGCCTTGACTTGTTCGACATGTGACCCAATTGCCAAACTATGGCCATAGTTATTTAAAAACGCATCGAATATAAAGGCGGAAGCTGATGGAATGCATGCTTGCCGGTACTGGGAAATACGGTCTTCCACATATTTAAGATGTTCTGATTTGGCATGATCCCAAACACGACCGATGTTAATTAGCAAGAGACCCCTCCTGATCCAGCAGGGCGTACAATGCGTTTCTGATGACGTCATCGTCAATCATATCGATGTGCGTACGTCTAACCGGCACTCTATCCTCAATCTTCCCGACCAACTCACGAATGAACTCTGAACTGAAATCGCCCATCGTTCCTGCGCCTCCAGTTTTATAGATAATACTCTGCAGCGTCGCACCAAACGAAACTAACTTTCGCTCCTTTTCGACATCATCTACATATTTTTCCACCGGCAATTTGATGATGCAATCGCGTGGAAAATCGGACATTAGAACTGGGGAATGAGTGGTAAGAACCACTTGCAGGGATATTTCGGATAAGCTTTGAAGACTTTCAACAAACCTGTTCAAAAACTTAACGTATTTCTGCTGCCATGCAATATGCAAGAATGCATCACCCTCATCAATAAGCAGAACTACATTTGAGATATTGGTGTTTTGCAAAGCCGTTCTATATTGCCGCTTGATTTCACTGAATTGCTCAATCAAAGCCGCATTTCCAGAACTCAGACCGCTAGTTGAGAATTTACCGTAAGGGTCCACTCCGATTTCTCTAAGCCCCGTCACTTTCGCATCGTCGAGCACGTATTCGCGCCCCAAC
>NZ_CP038640.1 GCF_004768545.1 Cupriavidus oxalaticus
CGCCTCAGTAACCTCCTTCTGGTCGAGCACCCGCTGTACCGCCGCGACGATCGCATCGACAACATCCTTGACTCTTTTGTTCACTTTGCCTCCGTCATGAAAACATGAACACGTGGTCGACAATTGCCCCGCACAGTCATAATAGAGACGGCAATCCCATACCGTCCAATACCTTTTCTCCGCCTAGACCATACGGTTTCGGTATGTCTTTCCCTAGTTGCGAGACCGCAGGTGCTTGCTCACAATCGCCTTGTAACAGGCAGCGCAACGGGACGGAACATGGAAATAAGACAGTTGAAATACTTCGTCGCGGTCGCGGAGGCGGGAGGTTTCGGAACAGCGGCACAGAGGATGCACATATCGCAGCCACCGCTTACTCGTCAGATCCAGGCCTTGGAACGCGATATTGGGGCAAAGCTTTTCGAGCGGACGGCACGGGGCGTCGAACTCACCGCCGCCGGAAAGGTGTTTCTTGATGACGCGCGTCAGTTGCTCGCGCTTGTGCAGCGGTCTTCGCGGCGATCGCAAGCTGCCGCTAGAGGCGAATCGGGTGAGCTGAAGCTCGTCTACTTTGGGACTCCTGTCTTTGAGACGGTTCCGGCGTTCGTCAGAACGTTCCTCGCAACGTATCCCGACGCCACCGTCGCCGTGTCTCACATGACCAAGGAAGCTCAGCTCGAGTCTCTTCTTTCAGGGGTGGTGGACATCGGATTCGGGCGCTTCTATCCGGTGACCGAAGGCGTGTCGAGTTGGAACATTGGGACGGAGACGCTTCACGTCGCCGCTGCCGATCCGTGGGACACACGCGTTTCCCGTGCCCGTGCAGTTGTAGACCTACTCGATGTGCCCCTCATTCTTTATCCACGCGGCGACCGACCAAGTTTCGCCGACAAGGTAGTTTCCATATTTAGAACGGAAGGAGTGGAGCCAAAAATCGCAGCCGAGGTCGAAGATGTCACTACAGCCCTTGCACTGACTGCCGCCGGAATAGGCGCTACATTGGTGCCAGCTTCCGTCGCACATGTTCGATGGCCAGGCGTGACATTCCTTGAGCTTGAGCCACAGAAGCTCTCAGTTCCGGTCAGCTGCGTGTTCCGCACAGACCGTAGGGGCCCCATAGTTGACTCAGCGTTACAGGTCGTTGCCTCCCTTACTAAAGGGATGAGCAGACGCTAAGGTCACCCGACCAATTAATAGGCGCTATACGCTAGACGCCGTGTGCGGACCAAGCTTCACGATCCATTCTTTCTTCGTCTAGCACCGAACGCCTTCTTCACAACGCAAGCGTGCTCCCCGCAGCGATTGCAATGGGGAGCAGCAGAAACCGGTGCTGTCACCACGCCTTCTCGACTACGTCTCAATATTTCGTGTTCGGGTCTCCGGAAGGAAGATCAGACCAACGACGAAAGACGCTGCTGCTATAACCACCGGATACCAGACGCCGGCGTAAATGTTCCCTGTAGCAGCCACGAGAGCGAACGCGGTCGTTGGGAGAAATCCGCCGAACCATCCGTTTCCAATGTGATACGGAAGTGACATCGCGGTATATCGAATGCGGGTCGGGAACAGCTCGACCAATGTCGCCGCAATTGGTCCGTACACCATCGCGACGAAAAGCACCAGACCAGTGAGCATCAGCATTACCATCAGGTAATTGGGTCGGCACAACCTGGATAGCCGACCGCGTTGATTTGCTTGGCGAGCGCGGCATAGAATTCTTTGACTTTTGCCTTGCGTTCAGCCGAACTTAGCGTGGCACCTTCAAAGCTTTCGATGACCCGATCACCCACGTGGACCGCCGCTACAGTCCCAGCGGGTGCATCCACATTTCTGTAGTTGACCGAAGCCTTCGCGAGGAACGATTTAGCAATGTCACAGGAGTTCACAAATTCCGACGTTCCTACGGGGTTGAACTGGAATGAGCAAGTTCTTGGATCGGCCACGACGGTTACCGGCGCCCGTGCCTGGGCTGCAGCCAGAGCAGGATTCGCGTACTTTGTGAGCCCGTGAAAGAGCGGAAAAAAGTGGAGAGCAGCCAGCAAGAACCCCGCAAGCATGATCGGCTTGCGTCCGATGTGATCTGAGAGAGAGCCGAAGAATACGATCATAGGCGTCCCGATGACGAGCGCGCCGGCCACAAGCAGATTTGCTGTCACCGCCTCGACCTTCAGCGTTTGGGTCAGGAAAAATAGTGCATAGAACTGACCCGCATACCAAATGACAGACTGTCCAGCTACCAGACCGAACAGCGCAACCAGTACAAGCCGCACATGTTTCCATTGCCCGAATGCTTCCTTGATCGGCGCCTTCGAAGTCGCATTCTCCGCTTTCATCTTAATAAATACCGGAGATTCGTGGAGGCTCAATCTAATCCAGACGGACATCGTGACCAGCACGATGGAGAAAATGAATGGAACGCGCCATCCCCAGTCGGCAAACTTCGCCTCACCAACCGAGAGTCGTACTCCGAGCACCACCAGAAGGGAGAGGAAGAAGCCGAGCGTGGCGGTGGTCTGAATCCAGGATGTAAACGCACCACGCTTTGCCGGTGGCGAATGTTCAGCCACATAAGTAGCTGCACCACCGTATTCGCCACCAAGGGCCAAGCCCTGGACGAGCCGTAGAATGACAAGCACGGCGGGGGCTGTGATACCTATCGAGGCGTACGCCGGCAGCACCCCAACGAGCGAGGTCGAGGCACCCATCAGTAGGATCGTGACGAGAAACGTGTATTTCCGCCCCACCTCCTCGGAACTGATGCGTTCAACGTTTCAGGTGCACTGCAAACCATGGCGCGTGCCGTCACCGGAAACGCCTCTGCAAAGGCTGCGGTCGAGATGGCGTTACTGGATCTCAAAGCTCGAGCGTTAGGCGTATCGATCGCCGAGTTACTTGGCGGGCCGTTGCGCAGTGCGATTCCGATTGCCTGGACATTGGCGAGCGGAGATACGAAACGCGATCTCGATTCTGCCGTCGAGATGATTGAAAGACGACGACACAATCGCTTCAAAGTCAAGCTTGGCTTCCGGTCGCCCCAAGACGATCTCATCCATATGGAGGCTTTGTCAAATAGTCTCGGATCGAAGGCCTACCTTCGCGTTGACGTGAATCAGGCTTGGGACGAGCAAGTGGCGTCCGTCTACATTCCTGAACTGGAGGCGCTTGGCGTGGAACTCATCGAACAGCCGGTCGGCCGCGAAAATACGCAAGCGTTGAGGCGGCTCTCCGACAACAACCGCGTGGCCATCATGGCCGATGAGAGCCTGAGTACGTTGGCCTCGGCATTCGATCTCGCGCGCGACCGAAGTGTGGATGTCTTTTCGCTGAAGCTTTGCAACATGGGAGGGGTCTCGGCGACGCAAAAGATAGCAGCGGTCGCGGAAGCAAGCGGGATTGCATCGTATGGCGGAACAATGCTTGACTCGACGATCGGCACATCGGTTGCACTTCAGCTCTATTCTACGGTTCCATCGCTTCCGTTCGGTTGCGAACTGATCGGTCCCTTCGTGTTGGCAGACACGCTGAGCCACGAGCCACTCGAGATCCGGGATTACGAACTGCAGGTTCCCACTGGCGTAGGTCACGGCATGACGCTTGACGAGGACAAGGTGCGCCAATACGCACGCGTCAGCTAGGCAAAACGCGCAGCGCAGGCCGCGGCTGTGGATCGCCTCGAATGCAACTGCGCATGTGTAACTGGAGACTAAATATGTTATCAGACGGCGTTGAGATCACGTCGCGCTCGGGTGGTCGCTTTGGTGCCTACCTCGGAAAGCCGACGACGGACTCCGCACCCATCGTCGTGATCGCGCAGGAGATTTTCGGGATCACGCCTTTCATAAGAGAAACCGTGGAATGGCTCGTTGGTGCGGGCTTTGGTTGCGTGTGTCCGGATCTGTACTGGAGACAGGCGCCGAATATCGAGCTTGATGCAAACGTACCATCGGAACGGGAACAGGCGCTTGCGTTGTTTCGCGACTTTGACATGGAGGCAGGAGTCAATGACCTTTCATGCGCCATTGAATACGCTCGTGCGCTCCCTTTCTCGAACGGTCGTGTCGCTGTAGTCGGGTACTGCCTGGGAGGTGCGCTGGCGTTTGATGTGGCGGCGCGATCATTGGCCGATTGCTCAATCGGCTATTACGGCGTGGGACTTGAAAAAAAGGTCTCACTGGTGCCAGCTATTACACGACCGGCGATGTTCCACATGGGTACCAAAGATCACTATGTCACAGAAGAGGCCCGTAGCATTCTCGAAGAGCATTTCGGTCGAAACAAAAATCTGAGTCTGCACTGGTATCCAGTGGGGCATTCATTTGCACGGTCATCCAGCCCAAATTTCGATCAGGCGGCGACAACTGTGGCCAATGCTCGGACGCTCGAACTGCTTGCAATGTTGAAGGACCCTTCATGAAGAAGTTCACGCTTGACTACCTGAGCCCGAGGGTCGTCTTCGGGGCGGGCACTGCTTCTGCATTGCCAGATGAAATAGGACGCCTTGGCGCACGCCGGCCCTTGGTATTAAGCAGCCCGGAACAACGCGAGTTAGCGAAGGATATCGTCCGTCCGATAGGTGACAGGGTAGCTGGATATTTCGATGGCGCGACGATGCATGTTCCCGTCGACGTCATCCAGAAAGCCGAGCGGGCTTTTAACGATACTGACGCCGACTCAATCATCGCGATCGGGGGAGGATCGACCACCGGACTCGCAAAAATCCTTTCGATGAACCTTGACGTCCCAAGTCTGGTTATACCAACGACCTATGCCGGTAGTGAAATGACTACCATTTGGGGTGTCACGGAAGGCGGAATGAAGAGGACCGGCCGCGACCCCAAGGTGCTACCGAAGACCGTGATTTATGATCCATTGCTCACGGTCGATTTGCCGCTTGCTATCTCGGTGACGAGCGCCTTGAATGCGATCGCTCACGCCGCAGAAGGTCTGTACTCGGCCGACCTCAATCCCGTTCTCGAGACCATGTGTAAGCAGGGCATATGCGCCTTGTTCGATGCAATCCCGCGCCTGGTGGCAAAGCCGACTGACGCCGAAGCGCGTACGGATGCCCTTTTTGGGGCATGGATGTGTGGCACTGCACTGTGCCACTTGGGCATGGGGCTACATCACAAACTCTGCCACACGCTTGGGGGAACCCTTAATCTTCCCCACGCGGAGACACATGCAATCGTACTACCACACGCACTGGCATACAATCTGCCGTACGCCGCGCCAGCTGAGCGACTGCTTCAGGAAGTCGCCGGCAGTAGTGACGTCCCGAGCGCGCTATATGATCTCGCCAGAAATGCTGGAGCACCACTCAGTCTCGCCGAAATCGGTATGCGGCCTGAAGATATTCCGAGGGTACGCGACCTCGCGCTAAGGGACCAATATCCGAATCCGCGTCCGCTGGAATCGGACGCATTGGAAACATTGTTAGTCAATGCGTTTCGTGGGCGAAGACCGGATTTCAAATAATGTGACCTGCACTCCGCGTTTAGTACGGTAGCGGTGAAGAGCCCGTTCCAAAGTCGACATCGGGTCTTCAAGCTAAAGCGAAGCACATGAATTTGCATCCACTGTTCCTTGTGGAGCATCGCCAGCCTTCGCGCGAAAAAGGCCGACTGTACTGGAGGTGGCTCGGATTTTCTTTGCGCGAAGTGGCTCATTTTTACTTTGCGCGCAACAAAGGCTCTTCAGCCTTACTATTCATCGCGCGTTAAAGACGGTGAAGTTTAAAAAATCGACTTGGCCGAACGCGAGATGAACAATCCCTGTTTCTTCTCACAAAGAGAGAGACATAACAATTGACGGAGGAAGACATGGCATTGACGATCGAAACCGACGTGCTGGTCGTTGGCACCGGGCCGGCGGGCGCTTCGGCGGGGGCACTGCTTGCGCGATACGGTGTCAGGACGATGCTCATTAACAAGTACAACTGGACGGCTCCGACGCCGCGTGCCCACATCACCAACCAACGCACAATGGAGATCCTGCGTGATCTCGGTCTCGAAGCTGAAGCCCGCCTCTACGCCGCGCCGAATGACCTAATGGGCGAGAACACCATCTGCGCCTCGTTGGCCGGCGAGGAGTTCGGTCGGATTCGCACCTGGGGGACGGATGTTCGCCGGCGCGCCGATTACGACGAATGTTCGCCGACCTCCATGTGCGACCTGCCACAGAACTATCTCGAGCCGATTCTCGTCAAGTCGGCCGCACTCGACGGCTGCAAGGTGCGCTTCGACACAGAGTATCTTGGACACGAACAGGATGCTGACGGCGTGTCGTCGCGCTTGCGCGATCGTCTGAATGGCGAAGAGTTTACCGTCCGGTCGAAATATCTGATCGGCGCCGACGGCGCCAACAGCCGCGTCGTGTCAGACCTGGACCTGCCGCTCGAAGGTACCATGGGCAAGTCCGGTTCCATCAACTTGCTGTTCGAGGCTGATCTCGACCGCTACGTCGCGCATCGTCCATCGGTCCTTTACTGGGTCATCCAGCCCGGCTCCGATATCGGCGGTCTCGGCATCGGCGTGGTGCGCATGGTCCGGCCGTGGAACAAATGGCTGGCGATCTGGGGGTACGACGTCGAGCAGGGCCCGCCGGAGATCTCGGAATCCTTCGCCCGCCGCATCGTCCACAATCTGATCGGCGATGACAGCGTGCCGCTGAAAATTGAGGGCATCTCGACCTGGACGGTCAACGACATGTACGCGACCCGGTTGCAGCAAGGACGGGTCTTCTGCGCCGGCGACGCGGTCCACCGGCATCCGCCGACCAACGGACTCGGCTCAAACACCTCCATCCAGGACAGCTTCAATCTCGCCTGGAAGATCGCCATGGTGCTGAACGGCACGGCCGACGAGAGCCTGCTGGACACCTACACGATCGAGCGGGCGCCGATCGCGAAGCAGGTGGTCTGCAGGGCGAACAAGTCGCTTGAGGATTTCCCGCCGATCGCGATGGCTCTGGGGTTGCCGCAGGCCAAGAGCGCCGACGAGATGAAGAGCAACATGGCTCGCCGCAAGGAACCTGGGCCCGAGGCGCAAGCGCAGCGCACGCGGTTACGCGAGGCCATCGCCGGGACCAATTACGTTTACAACGCCCACGGCGTCGAAATGAATCAGCGTTACGACAGTCCCGCGATCGTGGCAGACAATTCGCCGGACGAAGTCTTCCGCGACGTCGAGCTCTATCACCAGGCGTCGACGCGGCCTGGAGCGCCCATGCCGCATGTCTGGGTCTATGCGAGTGGTGATGGACACCGTATCTCAACAAAGGATCTCTGCGGGAAGGGCAACTTCACTCTCTTTACCGGGATTGGCGGCGCAGCCTGGCAGGATGCCGCGGCGGCCGTGAGCCGGCAACTCGGGGTGGCAGTGACGGTGCGCATCATTGGGCCTGGCCAGGCCTACGAGGATCATTACGGCGACTTCGCGAGAATTTCCGAGATCATCGACACCGGCGCCATCCTGGTGCGGCCGGATTTCCACGTCGCCTATCGGGCGACGTCCTTGCCGGCCGATGCGGCAGGCGACCTCGTGTCCGCCATGAGGCGGATCCTCGGACGCCAGTCAGAGAGGTCGAGCGCGCTGCGCGTTACGTCTCGAGCTATATAAGGAGTGGCGTCGCGATCTATTCGAGGTGAGACGGAAGCGCTCACCTCGGGTTGCGGGAGGGGAAGCGTGATCTTGCGCAGCGTGAGATGGCGTGTGGCGACGCGGGAAGGTTGTCGCGCGATTAAGGCAAGGCGGTGCGCAACGACGTGACGTGTTTTCTGGACCGGACGTAACTGCAGATCATCTAATTTGGGAAGTTCGTACCGGTGTCGACCGCCTTGCTGATGATGCTATTAAGCACGTGAGCAGACGACGGGCCGGTGCAGCCAACGTTGAAAAAAGAGCGCTTGATTGCAATGTCGACGACACGATCTACATTACTGTCATTTGAATGACCGCTTGCTCGTGCGGATTCAACCGGTGGATGCAACAGTTTGCTGAAATCGTTCGGCGGGCGTTCCGTGGTTCAGGGTTTTCCTCGGTCGCCCATCCAGCCGCCTCGCCACGGTATTGAGTAGCCAATTGGTACACCGAAATGTAGGTGCCGTTGGGGATGTCTCGATAGCCCGTTCGCATTTTCATTCGACCCGCGCTGCCAAGGATGCTGGGGGTTCAGTAACTGCAGGCTGAACTGCGCCAGGTGAACCAAACGCTGATCGTCAAGCAAAATGAAATAACCCAGTTGAACAGAGAAAGCGCGCGGCTCGTCGCCGAAGCCGGCGTCGCGACAAGGCATCTACGCGAGCTGCAAGCGCACAGCAAGTAGTTACAGAATACGTTGAACCAGTCGCTCGCCGACCACGCACGCACCAAGGCCGAGCACGATGCGCTGCTAACACCGCGAGGACTGAGGCGACTGAACTGACGCGGCTGCGCGAAGCACGTGAATCGCTGACCGCCGATCTGACGAAGCTCACAGCGCAGTTCGACGAGCAGCAGTTGCTCGGGGACTATCGGATGCGTCTGGGCCTCACGGACGCGGCGGGATGAAAGCGCCAGATTCCGCATCAAAAGGATGGGGATCTACGCCGGAACCCCAGAAAATTCCGTCGTTCCACATTGTGAACATTAATCGGCTTATTCCAGCCGAAGAATGTTGGAGCGACGTCCGGTGAGTGACATGACGGTCTCGGTCACACGGACCATCAGGACCGTTACGCGGGGCCCAGTTCGATTACATTGTGGGACAGGTCGAGACAATCTTCGCAGTCCCGGCAAACCCAGTGCAGCATCGGCCCGACCGGATCTGGATGGTCGCTGAACGTTGTCAGCGCCGCGTCGTACTGAGCATCGGACGTGCTCGAGCGCAGTATCCGCTCGAGATTAGACTCGATGCTGTCCAGGCTGCATTCACCGATGCCGGACTTGAACACCGTCACACCGCCTGACGGGTTGACCGCGAAGAAGAAAAACGCCTTCGTGTCGACCATGTGCGACAGGATTGTCCTGGCGATGAAGTTGCTCGGATTGATCAGCGCATTGAAGATGCGGTAGCCGTAAAACTCTAAGCCGAAGTGTACGACCTCGAAGTCGTCGGTGCCGCGTATCGAGTGGCCAAAGTTGAAACCGCTGCGTGTTACGTCGTTCGGAATGTCATCCACCGGCCGCAGTGCCAGGCAAGCATAGTGCGTCTGGCCCTCGGCCACGAGTCCCATCGCAAAGCAGGGCGCGCGCTCGGCCAGCAAGGCCTCGACAAAATTCCGGTTCATGCGGAGCGTTGGCAGCATCGGGCATCCTTCATCGTGAATCAAATCAACATTTGCCGACCTGGCTGTGCGGTGCGTCGACGTCGAACATCAAAGGCTATACGTTCTGCCTGGCGCGCCCGGGCCCGCGGCGACGGAGAAGGCGGGCCAGTGCAATCCATCGTGCAACGCTATCCATGCGACCCGGACGGCCAGGCCCACGCGCAATCGCGCCGGATCGCACTCGACCAGCCAGCTGAGGATTCGCAGGCCTTCGTTCAGGTCGACCCAGGCCTGCGTGCGAGGGGCGCCGGACGCCGCCGGCGCGTCCATGCGATCGACGGTCCAGCTTGCCAGCACCCCGTCGCCGCTGACCTCGCGCCATTCCAGTCCGCGCCGCCCCGTGTAGACGCTGCCAGGCCGCGGATAGGCCTGCCACTGCCCTGTCTGCGTGCAGAACTGGGCCAGCAGCCGCCGCTCGCGCGTGCCCGCCCAGAACGCCGCGGTGTCCATGTAGTGGCCGATGGCCCCATCCGAAGTGCGAGGGCTGTTCATCGTTCCAGCACGAGCGCGCTGCTCATCATCCAGGCCCGGCCATAGGCCAGGCCGCCGATGCCCGTGACCAGCGCATTGCGCGGATCCTCGACCTGCGTGGCGCCGCCTTCGCCCCCGAGCTGGCGCACCGCTTCCACCAGGCCGAGGCCGCCGGCGGCCAGGCCCGGCTGACCCGCGGAGAGTTGACCGCCGCCCGTGTTCAGCGGCAACTCGCCGCAGAATCTCAGGTCCGTCTGCTCGACGAAGGCGGCGCCTTCGCCCCGGGCGCAGAAGCCCAGCTGCTCCAGCTGCAACAGGACCGCGATGGTGAAGTCGTCGTAGAGCTGCAGCATGTCGATCTGCTGCGCAGTCAGGCCGGCCTGCCGCAGCGCGCGCGGACCGGCCTGGACGAAGCCCGACGCGAGCAGGTCGGGCGGCTGTTCCTGCACATCGTGGTTCGTGCGTTCGGCGTAGCCGGCCAGGCGCACGCAGCGGGACAGCCCCATCGCGGACGCCGTCTCGGCCCGCATCATCAGGACGCCGTTCGCGCCGTCGCAGAACATCACGCTGTCGAGCAGGCGCATCGGATCGGAGACCTTGCGCGACTGCAGGTAGTCGTCGACGGCGAGCGGCCTGCGCAGCTTCTCGCACGCGCGCTCGTTGGCCAGCGCGTGCCCGCGCTGCGTGACCACGATCTTCCCCAGCGCGGCATCGGGCGCGCCGTAACGCTGTTCGTAAGCGTTTTGGATCAGCGCAAAGAAGCCGGGCGGGCGCGCCATCCCGGTCGGCGCGACGAACTCGTCGTGGTAGCCGCGGAAGCTGGCTGCGAAGCGGGTGCTGGGCGCGTCGGCGCCGAGCACGAGCGCCACCTTGCAGTGCCCATCGCGCAGCGCCGAAGCGGCAGCGGCTACGGCGGACAGCAGCGCGCACCCTCCCGTGGTGCCGGTCGCCAGCCAGTCGAGCTCCAATCCCAGCGCGTCCGACATGAAGGCCGCGTGGAAGGGATTGCTGCCCTCGCTCAGCGCGGCCGTGACCGCCAGCCCGTCGATATCGGCGGGCGCGATGCCGTACTTGCGTGCGAGCTCGTCCAGGACGTCCGCCGCCAGCTCGTAGGCACTTCGACCCGACCCGAAGACAACGGGTGTTTCGGCATAGCCGCCGATGACGATGTCGGATGCCGCCATCCGGCCTACGCTGCCGCCGACGATGGCGCGATGCTGTCGATGTACTGCTGCTTGAGCTTGCGGCGCGCAATCTTGCCGCTGTCTTCGCGCGGCAGCACCGGCATGCTCAGCAAGAACCTGGGGCAACGCAGGCCTCCCAGTCTGTTCTTGAGCGTGGCCCGCATCGTTTCGAGGTCGACGCGCGCGCCGGCGTGCGGCTCGACCACGAGGACCAGGACTTCGCCGAGGTCCCGGTCGGCGATGCCGAAAGCGACGCAATCGCGCACCTCCGGCAACTTCATCGCTTCCTCTTCGAGTTCCGCCGGAAGTATGTTCACGCCGCCGGAGATCACCATGTCCTTCTTGCGATCGCTGATCCACAGGAAGCCGTCCGCATCCAGATGCCCGACGTCGCCGAGCGTGATCCACTCGCCGCGTCGAAGCTCCGTCAATGCCTCGGGCCGATTGTGGTAGGTCACCAGATCGGCAACGTCGGCGTGAACGAGGATCTCGCCCTTGTCGCCGATGGGCACCGGATGTCCTTCGTCATCGACGATGGCGATGCGGACGCCCTCGGGCGCCTTGCCGACGGTGCCTGGGTGCGACAGCCATTCCTCGGACGTGCAGGTCGCGATCACGCCGATCTCGGTGCCGGCGTAGTACTCGATGATGACCGGGCCCCACCAGTCGATCATGGCCTGCTTGACATCGCGCGGGCACATGGCCGCCCCATGCGTCACGGCGCTCAGCGTCGACGTATCGAAAGCGGCTCTGCGCGCCGGCGGGAGGTCGAGCAGCCGGCTGAACATCGTGGGCACCACATGCATGTGGCTCAGGCGATGGCGCTCGACCAGGTCGAGAAGATCATCCGCGTCGAAGCGCGGCTGAAGCACCAGGACTTCGCCGAAGCGCAAGCTGTTGAGCGCATAGACATAGGGTGCCGAGTGGTAGAGCGGCCCCGTCAGCACGGCCCGGATCGGCCGAATCTCTTGCCCGTGCGCCAGACGAACCCTCAGGCCGAACTTCGCCGCGAGCTCGGGCGTGCCGTTGGCGCGCTGCACGCCCTTCGGGCGGCCCGTCGTGCCGGAGGTATAGAGCAGACTGGCCGGCGCCGCGACCGGCAAGGCCGTCGAAGGCTCCGATGCCTGGAGCCAGCCTTCATAGTCGACCGTGCCCGGGTTCGCCGTGCACGACGCATCGGACAGCCGATAGGCCTGCCGGATCTCGGGCGGCGACGCGGCTTCCAGCACCTTGCAGGCCTCGGGCACCGCGGATGCAACGCCCTTGAGCAGATCGGTGTGCGCGACGAGCACACGCGCTTTGCAGTCCTCGAGGATGAAGGCGATCTCGTCCCGGTTCGCATGCCAGTTCAAAGGCACCGCAACGATGCCGGCGCGGTTCGCGGCCAGCGTCATTTCGAGCACCGGAAAGTCATTGCGCATGAGGATGGCGACGACATCACCGGGCCTCAATCCCCATGCCGCCAGGCCGCCCGCCGCTCGAAGGACGCGCTGCGCCAAGGTGTCGCCGTCCAGGCTACGGCTGCCGCTGATCAGGGTTGCGTACATCTTGTGGGGCCTTCGCGAAAAGGGCGTGCGCCATGGCGTGCGCTAGACGACGGCATCGTCCAGGGTGGTCGCCCGGCGCAGCTCACGCCTGGCCGAGATGTCGTACCTGCGTCCGCGGTGAAGAACGCAGCGGTTGTCCCACATCACCAGATCTCCCACGTTCCAGCGATGCCGGTACACGAATTCCCGCTGTGTCGCGTGCTCGAGAAGCTCCGCAAGCAGCATCCGGCCTTCGGCCACCGGAAGGCCTTCGACGTGGCTCGCGTGCGCGCCGATGAAGAGAAACTTGCGCCCGGAGCCGGCGTGGGTTCGAACCAGCGGCCAGGTGACCGGCGGCATGGCATTGCGTTGCGCTTCCGAATAGTCGGTGTCGCCGAGCAGGAAGCGGGAGTTCAGTGCGTAGTGCTCGGCACGCAGCCCTTCCAACTCGGATTGGAGGTCCCGAGGCAGCGCGTCGTATGCCGCACGCATGTCGCAGAACTCGGTGTCGCCGCCCGACGGCGGAACCACCACCGCGGAGAGCATCGAGTAGCGGGCAGCAGGTTGCTGAAAGGAGCTGTCGCTGTGCCAGAGCTGGTTCGCGAAGTTCCCGACCACCTCGCGCGCATCGCGTTGCGCGACCTTGCCGTCGAGACTGACGTTCGAGATGTCCGCCAACTCCGCGTACTTGAATCTCGAAGGTCTTTGATTGACCTTGATGAAACCGCCTTCGAGTGGCCCGAAATTGCGCGCGAAGGCGATCTGCTGATCCTGACTCAGGGGCTGCCCCCGGAACACCAGCACCGACTTCTCGTCCATTAGCCGTTCGATCTCTCGGACCTCGGTCGAACCCAAGGCCTCTCGAAGGTCGATGTCTTCGACCCCTGCGGCGAAAAGAGGATGAAGGGGATTTGCGACGACGCTCACTTTTTTGCTCCTTTTCTAAGAGACTGTTTCAAAAAGACGGCTCAGCGCGCCTGAAGATGGTTCCAGCAGACGAGAGAGCAGCCGAGTTTTATCATGGCGGTAGTCTAGAAATGCCGGGCCATATGGTCTAATACCTTCCATCAGCGCGAGCGATACGGGATCGGTATGGCTCTCCGGCAGCCGGAGCCAGCCACCAGGAGTGAAGAATGGAGTTTCGACAGCTTCGCTATTTCGTTGCTGCCGCGGAGGAGGGCAACGTCGGTGCCGCCGCGCGGCGGCTGCATATTTCCCAGCCCCCGGTCACGCGACAGATTCACGCGCTCGAACAGCATCTGGGCGTGTTGTTGTTCGAGCGCAGCGCGCGCGGCGTGCAGCTCACGCCCGCCGGGGCCGCGTTTCTCGAAGATGCACGGCGCATGCTCGAACTGGGTCGGACTTCCGTGGACCGGTCCCGCGCCGCCAGCCGGGGCGAGATCGGCCAACTCGATATCGGCTACCTCGGCACGGCGATCTACCAGACCGTCCCGGCATTGCTCCATGCGTTCACGCAGGCGGTCCCGGGGGCGACGCTGTCTCTGGCCCTGATGCCCAAGGTGCGGCAGATCGAGGCCCTGCGTGCCGGCACCATCCATCTCGGTGTCGGCCGCTTCTACCCCCAGGAGCCTGGAATCACGGTGGAGCACCTGCACTACGAACGGCTGTATATCGCAGCGGGTTCGAGCATTGCGCGCCAGCTGAGACAGGATCCGACGCTGCTGCGGCTCAAGAGCGAGTCCCTCGTTCTTTTCCCCAAGGAGGGGAGGCCGAGTTTCGCTGACGAAGTGATCGCCTTGATGCGCCGGGCCGGGGTCGAGCCGCGCGTGACGGCGATTGTCGAAGATGTCAACGCGGCCCTCGGGCTCGTCGCGGCCGGCGCCGGCGTCACGCTGGTCCCGGCCTCGGTGGCCGCGATTCGGCGGCCCTTCGTCCGGACGATGGAGATGGCCGATGCGAGCGCCAAGGTGCCGGTCAGCCTGACTTACCTGACCGACTCTCGCGTACCCGTGCTTCGCGCATTTCTCGATGTCGCAAGACGCGGGAAAGGACAGAAATAGCGCGGCTGGCTACGTGTACGATTTCGTGTTCGAACGCGAACTCCGTCAAGCAACTCGACCATCCATCGCCGCCGTCAGGCGCCAGCGCGAAGACGACTACCATCGAGATAGATCACCCGCCGCGTGGCGCCCGCAACGGGCCTCCTCGAAGGCGAATGCAACCCCGCTCCCCTCAGCACGGCACATGGCCACCCAAGATCGAACCCAGGCGGCACGCAAGAAGACATCGGGCCCGGCCGCGGCCAAACCCGCCAGCGAATCGACGCTGTACGTGCAATCGGTCGAGAAGGCGATGAAGGTGCTGATGGCCTTCGACGGCTCCAAGCGCCAGCTTTCGCTGTCCGAGATCTGCACGCTCACGCAGCTCGACCTGAGCGCCGGGCAGCGCTTCACTTTCACGCTCACGGCGCTCGGCTACCTCAACAAGGAATCGGAAAGCCGCAAGTACGAGCTCTCGCCGCGGCTGCTCGACTTCACCTACCATTACCTGGCGTCGAGCGACGTGGTGAACCGCGCCACGCCCTTTCTGCAGCAGCTCAGCCAGATGACGGAGGAGGTCTGCAACCTCACCGTGCTCGACGGGCCGGACATCGTCTTCGTGCAGCGCATCGTGAGCCGCAACGTGCTGCATCCCAACGTGATCGTCGGTACCCGCCTGCCGGCCTACTGCACCGCGCCGGGGCTGGCGCTGCTGTCGACGCTGCCCGAGGCCGAAGTCGATGCGCTGCTCGACGCCAGCACGCTGGTCAGGCACACGCCCAGGACCATCGTCGACCGCCGCAAGATCAAGGAGCGCGTGGCCGTCGCGCACGCGCGCGGCTTCGTGCGCACCGAGGACGAGTACTTTCTCTCCGACATCTCCACGGCCGCGCCGATCACCGATGCGCGCGGGCGCGGCATCGGCGCGATCAACGTCGCGGTGTCGCGTGCACGCTGGGAACCGGCGCGCGACGAGCAGCGCTTCGCCGACCTGGTGCGCAGCACGGCCTTCGCCGTGTCGGCGCCTCGGCGGCACGTCGCCTAGCAGCGAGGCCCGGGCGGGGCCTGCGATTCAGCGGCCCTTGAAATGCGGCGTGCGCTTCTCTGCGAAGGCCGCGCGTGCTTCGCGGAAGTCCTCGCTGTCGTCGGCCCGCGCCACCATGGCGTCGAGCCCGGCCCGCCGTTGCGCGACCTGGCCGGCGAGCACCGCATTCAACTGCGCCTTCGAACCGGCGATCGACAAGGGCGCGGCGGCGGTCATCGGTGCGCCGAAGCGCAAGGCCGCCTCGACGACATCGCCCTCGGCCACCGCGTCGGCGAAGCCGGTGCGGCCGATCTCGTCGATGCCGAACATCTGGCCGCTGTAGAGCCAGCGCCGCGCGTTGGAAGCGCCGATCAGCCAGGCCAGGCGCTGCAGCTGGATGGTCGGATAGACCAGGCCCAGCTTCGCGACCGGCACGCCGACGCGCGCCGTCGCGTCGGCCACGCGGAAGTCGCAGCACATGGCCAGGCTGCAGCCGCCGCCGGCACAGACGCCGCTGATGGCCGCGATCACCGGCAGCGGGGCGCTCTGTACCGCGGCATAGGCCTCCTGGATGCGCTGGCGGTAGACCTCGGCGTGCGCGGGATCGGCCTTGGCCGCCGCGAAGGCGACGATGTCGTCGCCGGCGCAGAAGTGGCCGCCGCTGCCGGTGAGCACCACGAGCCGGACCGAGCGGTCCTGCGCGAAGCGCTCGAAGGCGGCCTTCAGGTCGGTCCAGGCGTCGAAGTCGCAGGCATTGCGCCGCTGCGGGCGGTCGATGGTGACGATCGCGGTGCCGTCGCCGCGCTGATCGATGAGGATGTCCGGCCCGTCGAGCACGGTGAGGTTGCAGACCTCCTCCGTCATCTGGCTGAGCTGCTGCAGAAAGGGCGTGGCGCGGTTCACCACGTCGCTCGACGCCAGGTAATGGTAGGTGAAGTCGAGCAGCCGCGGCGAGAGCTCGTACTTGCGGCTTTCCGATTCCTTGTTGAGGTAGCCGAGCGCCGTGAGCGTGAAAGTGAAGCGCTGCCCGGCGCTCAGGTCGAGCTGCGTGAGCGTGCAGATCTCGGACAGCGAAAGCTGGCGCTTGGAGCCGTCGAAGGCCATCAGCACCTTCATCGCCTTCTCGACCGATTGCACGTACAGCGTCGATTCGCTGGCGGGTTTGGCCGCGGCCGGGCCCGATGTCTTCTTGCGTGCCGCCTGGGTTCGATCTTGGGTGGCCATTGAACACCGTCAGCCGCCTCCGCGTTCGCGGCAGAGGCGATCCGTTCGATGTCCTCGTCGCGTTCGTTCGCCAGCAAGACCTTGCCGGCCGCCGACCTGCAGACTGGACGCAGGACGCCTGGCGGAAACCACAGCGCGTTGGTCTTCAAGCTCGGCAACAGCGACAGGATGAAGCGCACGTGAATGCCTTGGCGCAGTCCGACCATGACGCCGGCCTTCGTGCGCATCGCGAGGGCCTTCATGTCGGTCACGAAACTGTTCTTCGCGAAGAACGCCTCGTGCTGCCAGGCGCCCAGCAGCATGACGCGCAGCGTGGGGGAGAACAGGTGGTCCTTCTCGGAGAAGGCGAGGTAGCCCATCGTCTCCAGGCTGCCGACCAGCATCGAGGTGCTGGATTGCGGATAGCCCAGGGCGGCGGCGATCTCCGTGATGGTGGCGCCCTTCTGCCTCGCGGCGAAGTATTCGAGGATCTCGATCGCCCGGAAGGCCGACTTGACCGGCCTGGGCGATGAATCAAGGGTTTCTGCGCGCTTCGTCATCGCATCCATGATGCCGTTGGAGGGTGCTCGCCCTACGCTCGGTTGTTCCTGGATGGATGAACCGAAGGAGAACGAGAGCATGTATCCCAAGAATTTCTGGTACGTCGGCGCGATGAAGCACGAGGTCGGCCGGCACCTGCTGGCGAGAACGCTGCTGGAGCAGCCGATCGTTTTCTTCCGCCGCATCGACGGCAGCGTGGCCGCGCTGGCCGACCGTTGCAGCCACCGCCGCATCTCGCTTTCGCTGGGGCGGCTGATCGGAGACGAAGTCCAGTGCGGCTATCACGGCCTCAGCTTTGCCGGCGACGGTTCGTGCACGGGCATTCCGGGTCAGGCGCGCGTCCCGCCCAGCGCCTGCGTGCGCTCGTACCCGGTGGTCGAGCGCGACGAGTTCGTCTGGTTCTGGCCGGGCGACCCCACGCTCGCAGATGAGGCGCTGGTCCCCGACTATTCGGAGATCTGCAGCTCCGGACGCTTCGTCGGCCGGCCCGCCGAACCGCTGCTCGTCGAGGCGCCCTGCCTGTTCAACATCGAGAACGTGCTGGACCTGTCCCACGTGACCTATGCGCACCAGGAAACCGTCGGCACGCCCGAGGTGGCGGTCACGCGCCCGACCGTGGACATCAGCGAGACCCGGGTCCTGGTGACTCGCAACTGGGACCGGGCCTCCACCGGACCTTCGTTCAAGAACCTGTTCGGCTGGGACTTCGTCAAGAACAGCCAGCGCATCAGCTTCTGGCCCGGCGCCAACGTGCTGCTGGAAATCGAGGTGGAGCCGGTCGGCAATACCGATCCGGCCCAGATCAAGCGGCTGCGGGTCCCGGGGCCTTGCACGCCATCCACATCCACTACCCATTTCAAGTTTTCGGCGCTCTATCGCGATTTCCTGCTGGACAACGAAGCGCTGACCGCCGGCATGTTCGAACAGTTCCGCAAGACCGTGATGGAAGACAAGGTGCTCATGGAGAACCAGCAGAGGAACTGGGCGCTCGACGGCGTGGAGGTCGTTCAGAAGATGGAGCCGTCCAGCAGCGGCGGAATGATGGACATCGCGGTGGACCATGCGCCGCTCGCCGCGCGCCGTTGGCTTCAGCGGCTGACGATGGCGGAACGGAAAGCGCCGGAGATCAGGCTTGCCGAGGTGACGCAAGGCTAGCGTTCCGTTCTGCCTGGCGCGCCCGGGCCCGCGGCGACGGAGAAGGCGGGCCAGTGCAATCCATCGTGCAACGCTATCCATGCGACCCGGACGGCCAGGCCCACGCGCAATCGCGCCGGATCGCACTCGACCAGCCAGCTGAGGATTCGCAGGCCTTCGTTCAGGTCGACCCAGGCCTGCGTGCGAGGGGCGCCGGACGCCGCCGGCGCGTCCATGCGATCGACGGTCCAGCTTGCCAGCACCCCGTCGCCGCTGACCTCGCGCCATTCCAGTCCGCGCCGCCCCGTGTAGACGCTGCCAGGCCGCGGATAGGCCTGCCACTGCCCTGTCTGCGTGCAGAACTGGGCCAGCAGCCGCCGCTCGCGCGTGCCCGCCCAGAACGCCGCGGTGTCCATGTAGTGGCCGATGGCCCCATCCGAAGTGCGAGGGCTGTTCATCGTTCCAGCACGAGCGCGCTGCTCATCATCCAGGCCCGGCCATAGGCCAGGCCGCCGATGCCCGTGACCAGCGCATTGCGCGGATCCTCGACCTGGGTTGCGCCGCCTTCGCCCCCGAGCTGGCGCACCGCTTCCACCAGGCCGAGGCCGCCGGCGGCCAGGCCCGGCTGACCCGCGGAGAGTTGGCCCCCGCCCGTGTTCAGCGGCAAGCCGCCGCTGAATCTTAGATCGGTCTTCTCGATGAAGGCGGCGCCCTCGCCCCGGCCGCAAAACCCCATGTGCTCCAGCTGCATCAGGACGGCGATGGTGAAGTCGTCGTACAGCTGCAGCATGTCGATCTCCTGCACGGTCAGGCCGGCCTGGCGCAGCGCGCGCGGACCGGCCTGGACGAAGCCCGACGCGAGCAGGTCGGGCGGCTGTTCCTGCACATCGTGGTTCGTGCGTTCGGCGTAGCCGGCCAGCCGCGCGCATTTGGACAATCCCATCGCGGACGCCGTCTCGGCCCGCATCATCAGGACGCCGTTCGCGCCGTCGCAGAACATCACGCTGTCGAGCAGGCGCAGCGGATCGGAGACCTTGCGCGACTTCAGGTAGTCGTCGAGGGCAAGCGGTCTTCGCAGCTTTTCGCATGCGCGCTCGTTCTCCAACGCGTGCCCGCGCTGTGTGAGCACGATCTTCCCCAGCGCGGCATCGAGCGCACCGTAGCGCTGTTCATAGGCGTTGTGCAGCAGCGCAAAGAAGCCGGGCGGGCGCGTCATGCCGGTCGGCGCGATGAACTCGTCGTGGTAGCCGCGGAAGCTGGCTGCGAAGCGGGTGCTGGGCGCGTCGGCGCCGAGCACGAGCGCCACCTTGCAGTGCCCATCGCGCAGCGCCGAAGCGGCAGCGGCTACGGCGGACAGCAGCGCGCACCCTCCCGTGGTGCCGGTCGCCAGCCAGTCGAGCTCCAATCCCAGCGCGTCCGACATGAAGGCCGCGTGGAAGGGATTGCTGCCCTCGCTCAATGACGCCGTGACCGCCAGCCCGTCGATCTCGGCCGGCGCGATGCCGTACTTGCGCACCAGCTCGTCCAGCACGTCCGCCGCCAGCTCGTAGGCGCTTCGACCCGACGCGAAGACGACCGGCGTCTCGGCATGGCCGCTGATGACGATGTCGGATGAAGCCATGCGGCCTACGCCGCGGCCGGCGATGAGGCCATGCCCTCGAGATAGTGCTGCTTGAGCTTGCGGCGCGCTATCTTGCCGCTGTCCTCGCGCGGCAGCACGGGCATGCTCAGCACGCGCCTGGGGCCGCGCAGGCGTCCCAGCCGGTTCGTGAGCGTGACGCGCATCTTCTCGAGGTCGATGCGCGCGCCGGCGTGCGGCTCGATCGCCAGGACCAGGACTTCGCCCAGGTCCCGGTCGGCGATGCCGAAGGCGACGCAGTCGCGCACCTCGGGCAGCTTCAGCGCTTCCTCTTCGAGTTCCGCCGGGAAGACGTTGACGCCGCCGGAGATCACCATGTCCTTCTTGCGGTCGCTGATCCACAGGAAGCCGTCCGCGTCCACATGCCCGACGTCACCGAGGGTGAGCCACTCGCCGCGGCGAAGCTCCGCCATCGCCTCCGGCCGCTGGTGGTAGCTCGCCAGGTCGGCAACGTCGCAGCGAATGAAGATCTCGCCCTTGTCGCCCGTGGGCACCGGCTGCTCGTCGTCATCGACGATGGCGATCTCGACGCCTTCGGGCGCCTTGCCGACGGTGCCCGGATGCGAGAGCCATTCCTCGGACGTGCAGGTCGCGATCACGCCGATCTCGGTGGCGGCGTAGTACTCGATGATGACCGGGCCCCACCAGTCGATCATGGCCTGCTTGATGTCGCGCGGGCACATGGCGGCGCCATGCGTCACCGCCTTCAGCGTCGACGTATCGAAAGCGCGCCTGCGTTCGGGCGCCAGGTCGAGCAGGCGGCTGAACATGGTGGGCACCACATGCATGTGGCTCAGGCGATGGCGCTCGACCAGGTCCAGGAGTCCGCCCGCGTCGAACTTCGGCTGAAGCACCAGGAGCTCGCCGAAGCGCAGGCTGTTGAGCGCATAGACCAGAGGGGCCGAGTGGTAGAGCGGTCCGGTCAGCACGGCCCGGATCGGCCGGATCTCCTGCCCGTGCGCCGCACGCACCCTCAGGCCGAACTTCGCCGCGATCTCGGGCGTGCCGCCGGCGCGCCGGACGCCCTTCGGTCGGCCCGTGGTGCCGGAGGTATAGAGCAGGCTGGCCGGCGCCGGCAGCGGCGGGGCCGTCGAAGGCGCCGAGGCCTGCAGCCAGTCTTCATAGTCGACCGTGCCCGGGTTCGCCGTGCACGCGGCATCGGACAGCCGATAGGCCTGCCGGATCTCGGGCGGCGGCGCGGCTTCCAACACGCGGCAGCCTGAAGGCACGCCTGCGGCGACCGCCTTGAACAGATCGCTATGCGCGACGAGCACGCGCGCTGCGCAGTCCTCGAGGATGAAGGCGATCTCATCCGCATTCGCATGCCAGTTCAAGGGCACGGCCAGGATGCCCGCGCGATTCGCGGCGAGCATGACTTCGAGGATCGGGAAGTCATTGCGCATGAGGATGGCAACGACCTCGCCCGGCAGCAGTCCCCATGCCGCCAGGCCGCCGGCCGCTCGCAGGACGCGCTGTTCCAGCGCCTCGCCATCCAGGCTGCGATCGCCGCTGATCAGGGTCGCATGCATGTCGTCGAACCTTCGATGCCTCTAGGCGACGGCGTCGTCCAGGGTCGTCGCCCGGCGCAACTCGCGCCTGGCCGAGATGTCGTAGCGTCGGCCGCGGTGGAGAACGCAACGGTTGTCCCACATCACCAGGTCCCCGACCTGCCAGCGATGGCGGTACACGAACTGGCGTTGCGTCGCGTGTTCGAGCAGCTCCGCGAGCAGCATCCGGCCTTCGGCGACCGGGCGGCCTTCGATGTGGCCCGCGTGGGCACCGATGAAGAGAAACTTGCGCCCGGAGCCGGCGTGCGTTCGAACCAGCGGCCAGGTGACCGGCGGCATGGCGTTGCGTTGCGCTTCGGAATAGTCGGTGTCGCCGAGCAGGAAGCGGGAGTTCAGCGCGTAGTGTTCGGCGCGCAGTCCTTCCAGTTCGGACTTGAGGTCGGCGGGAAGTTCGTCGTAGGCCGCCCGCGTGTCGCAGAACTCGGTGTCGCCGCCCGACGAGGGAACGACCACCGCAGAAAGCATCGAATAGCGGGCGGCGGGCTGCTGGAATGAGCTGTCGCTGTGCCAGAGCTGGTTGGCGAAATTGCCGACGACTTCACGCGCATCGCGTTGCGCGACCTTGCCGTCGAGGCTGACGTTCGAGATGTCCGCCAGCTCCGCGTACTTGAATCTCGACGGCCTCTGGTTGACCTTGATGAAGCCGCCTTCGAGCGGCCCGAAGTTGCGCGCGAAGGCGATCTGCTGATCCTGGTTCAGGGGCTGCCCGCGGAACACCAGCACCGATTTCTCGTCCATTCGCCGTTCGATCTCCCGGACCTCGGACGGACCCAGGGTGTCTCGAAGGTCGATGTCCTCGACCTCGCCGACGAAGAGAGGATGAAGGGAATTTGCGACGACGCTCACTTTGTGCTCCTTTTTTCTAGCTGACGAGGGGATCGGCGACAGGCCCCGCGGGCATGGCGGCGCGCTCGAGGTCCGAGGCTTTCTGAAGCCGGCCGAGCGCGACGACACCGGCGCCGGCCACCAGCAGGGGCGCGGCGGCGACGATGAAAAGCGTGCTGATCGAGGCATCGGCGGCGATCAGGATGCCCGCGATGGCCGGGCCGATGATCGATCCGAGCTTGCCGATCGAGATGGCCCAGCCGACGCCGTTGGCCCGGTTGGCGTTGGCGTAGAACAGGCCCATGGACCCCATCAGGCCGACGTGGCCGCCGAGCACGAAGAAGCCGACGATGAAGAGCATCGACAGGAAGGCCGTGTCGGAGAGCGCCATCGAGCCAACCGCGACGACGAAGACCGCCGCGAGCAGCGGAACCGCACCCATCGCGCCGACGCCGAAGCGGTCGATGAGCCGGCTGGAGAACAAGCCGCCGAATGCGCCGCCCGCCGAGAAGAGGGTCAGGCCGATCGCGGCCAGCGTCGCAGGTCGGCCGGTTCCGACCGTCAGGACCGGAATCCAGCTCGCCAGGAAGAAGACGGTGACGGAGTTGGCGATGAACGCGAGCCACAGGACCGGCGTGATTCTGGACAGCCGGCCGCTGAAGAGCGATTTCACGGAATCCTTCCATCCGCCCACCTTGGCTCGGTCTTCTTCGGCTTCGAGCACGAAGCGGGTCTGGGCGTTTGCATGCGCGGAGGGATCGATGGCATTGACGATCCGCGCGATCGTGTCGGCGCCTCTGCCTGCGAGCACCAGGTACTTGATGGACTCCGGCAGCGCGATGGCAAGAAGCGGCAGCAGCACCAGGGGCGCGAAGCCACCGATGTAGAACAGCACCTGCCAGCCGAACACCGGCACCAGCCAGGCCGCGAACAGGCCGCCGACGCTGATCCCGATGACGTAGCCGATCATCACGAAGCCGACCACGCTGGCGTGGAAGCGCTTGGGCACGTACTCGACGTTGAGCGCGAAGCAGATGGGCGTGATGCCGCCGATGCCCAGTCCCGCGAAGAAGCGCAGCGCGGCGAGTTCGGTGACGTTGGTCGCGAGCACCGCGGCCAGCGTGAACGCACTGAAGATGAAGGTGCCGAGCAGGAACGCGGGACGGCGGCCGATGCGGTCCGCCAGGTAGCCGAACAGGAAGCCTCCCAGCATCACGCCCAGCAGTCCGGCGCTGAAGATGAAGCCGAAGGACGCCTTCTCGATGCCCCAGCTGGCAATGATCGTCGGCGACGCGAACGCGATCGCCTGCAGGTCATAGCCGTCGCACAGCATGATCAGGAAGGACAGGGCGAGCAGCATCACGACCGTGCGGTTCGGCGCTTGCTTCTCGATGACCTCGGTGATGTCGATGGTGGTGTTTTTCATATGTCTCCTCCAGGTGATCGTGATCGGCGCTTGCCGATCGGGCTTGTCCGGCTTCAGTGCGCGCAGAGCGCGCGCCCGAGCGCCGCGCGAAGCTCGTCGCCCGAGCTCTTTGACCACTGCATGGAGCGCCAGCAGATGATGTTGTCGGGCCGCACCAGCAGCGCGCCGCTCTCCTCGATCTCGCGCACACGGGCGAAGTCGCCGTACAGGTCCTCGAGCTCCTGGCCCGGGCCGATGATGTGCACGTCCAGGCCGATGCCGAGCGATTCCGCGGCGTGGCTCGCGGCCTCGAGCCACGGCGA
Source organism: Cupriavidus oxalaticus (assembly GCF_004768545.1). Lineage (NCBI taxonomy): Bacteria > Pseudomonadati > Pseudomonadota > Betaproteobacteria > Burkholderiales > Burkholderiaceae > Cupriavidus > Cupriavidus oxalaticus. The sequence goes on from NZ_CP038640.1 coordinate 24,168, forward strand.
TCCGGTGATGCCCGAGAGCAGGCTGAAGCGCCCCTTGCCGCAGAGGTCGAGCGTCGACACGCGGCGGCCATGCCGCGTGAGCCAGACGTGCGGCACGGGCGCGCCGGGGCGGCTGCTGTGCTCGTGGTAGAGCTCCGCGTCGCGGCGGAAGCCCGGGTCCGGCGTCTCGTCCGCCGCGATCGCCGCAGAGCGATAGCGCTGGTTCATCTCGACGCCGTGGGCGTTGTAGACGTACTGCGTGTTGTCGATGGCGGCGCGCAGTGCGGCGCGCTGCGCCTGCGCCTCAGGGCTCTGTTCCTTCAGGCGGGAGATGTTGCGCTGCATCTGTTCCGGGTCCTGGGTGTCGAACAGTCCCAGCGCGGCGAGGATCGGCGGGAAGTCGCCCAGGCTCTTGTTCGCGCGCTGCACCACCTGCTTGGCCACCGGCGCGCGCTCCTCGTCGTAGGTGGCGAGCAAGGCCGGCCCGGCTTTTCCGCGCAGGACGTGGGAGAGCTTCCAGCACAGGTTGAACGCGTCCTGGATCGAGGTGTTCGAGCCCAGGCCATTGGTCGGGGGATGCCGATGGACCGCGTCGCCCATGCAGAACACGCGCTTGTCGAACAACCGCGTGGCGTACATGTCGTTCACCGTCCAGGTCGAGGTCGACTCGATCTTCACCGGGATCGTCGAGTCGCCCAGCAGCGAGTGGACGATCTGGCGCGCATGCGCTTCGTCGACCGCCGGCGTGCCGTCGGCGATCTCGTAGCCCCAGATGCAAAGCCACTTGTTCCACGGCCGGACCATGCGGATGACGCCGATGCCCAGGCCGCCGACGCTGGAGCCCGGCTGGATCACCCAATACAGGACGCTCGGCCGGTGGCCCACGTAGGCGGTCAGGTCGGCCTCGAACACCACGTTGATCGATCCGGAGACGCCCATCTTTCCTTCGACCGGCAGGCAGACCTGGTCCACGACGCGGGAGTTCGCGCCGTCCGCCCCGATGAGGTACTTGGCGCGGATGTCGTACTGGCGGCCCTGCAGGTGGTCGTGCACCGTCGCCGTGACGCCCGCATCGTCCTGCTTCAGGGAAACGAACTCGGTGTGAAAGCGCACGTCGGCGCCGCGCCGCGCCGCGTTGTTGATGAGGATCGGCTCGAGCAGGTTCTGCGGCAGATCGCACATGCGCGTGGGCGAGGCCAGGTCGTAGTCGGCCCGGCGCTGCGGGTGCGTGCCCCAGGTCAGCACCCGGCCCAGTTCGTCGCCGACCAGGCTCGTGCAGTAGACGTTCTCGCCCATCAGCTCGGCCGGGGAGGCCATCGTTTCGCACTCGGCCTCGATCCCGAGGTCGCGCATCACTTCCATCGTGCGCTGGTTCGTGATGTGCGAGCGGGGCGTGCGCGAGGTGGTCGCGTATTTGCTGACGCACAGTGTCTTCACGCCATAGGTCGCGAGAAGCAAGGCCGAGGCGGCCCCGGCAGGACCGCTGCCGACGACGAGGACGTCGGTTTCGACGGTGCTGGTGGGTTCGTTCATGAAGTCTCCTTGTTGGCAGGTTGTTCAGGCCGGCATCTCGCCGGCATGGGCGGCGCGCAGCAGGCGGGCGATGTCTTCGCGGCGCGCAGGGCGCGGATTCGCGTAGGCATCGGCGAGCGCGCGCTCGGCGGCTTCGTCGATGCCGTCCGAGGGCATGCCGATCGCAGCCAGGGATGTCTTTGGACAGGTGGCTTGCAGCAAGTCATGCAGGGCCGCGCCGGCGCCGCGCGAGGCCGGCGCGCCGAGGGCGGCCGCGACGCGTCCGAGCTCGGCAGGCGCGGCCGCCTCGTTGAATGCCGCCACATGCGGCAGCAGCACGGCGTGCATCGGCCCATGGGGCAAATCGAAGCGGCCGCCGAGCACGTGGCAAAGCTTGTGGTGCAGGCCCATCGAGACCATGCCCAGCACCGTCCCTGCCAGCCAGGCGGCGTAGAGCGTCTGCGCGCGTGCGGCGAGGTCGTCCGGCGAATCGACGGCGGCCGGCAGTCCTTGCGCCATCGCCCGGATGCTTTCTTGCGCCAGCAGCATGGTGATCGGATTGCCGTCGGGCGCGTACATCGCCTCCACGGCGTGGGCGATCGCGTTCATGCCGCTCGGGCCGGTGACCTCCGGCGGCAGCGAGCGCAGGTGCTGCGGGTCATAGAGCACGGTGCTGGGCAGCACACGGGGATCCCGGCCCGTGCGCTTGACGCCGTCGGCGCTCAGGCCCCAGATGGGTGTCATCTCCGAGCCCGCATAGGTGGTCGGCAAGGCGAGGTAACGCATCCCGTGATGCAGCGCGAGCGCCTTGGCCAGTCCGATGGTCGAGCCGCCGCCGACCGCCACCAGCAGGTCCGCGTCGGCGTCCCGGACCACCTGCGCGGCGCGCTTCACCGTCGCTTCCGGCACGTGCATGACGGCGCCGTCATGGATGCCCGCGCCCCGCGCGCCGAGATCGCCGAGCACCCGGCCCGCCAGATCGTGCTGGTCCGGCGTGCAGAGCACCAGCGCCCGTCGCGCGTCCAGGCGCTCGACCTCCGCGAGGACCTGCCCGGTCGATCCGGCGCCGAAGACGACCCGGACCGGCCAGAAGCGCGCAACGAAGTCATTCAGTTCGCCGTGCATTCAGGTCTCCAGCAGGCTTGCCGTGCCGAGGTCCAGGCCGCGCCGCGCCATGGCTGCGCGTGCCGTGTCGGTCGAACCGAGATCGGCCAGGAAACCGTGGCCCGCGCCCTGCATCACGTGCAGGTCGATCGCGTTGTTCGCGCGGGCCTGCGCCTGCAGCCGCGAGAGGTTCTGCGGACCCAGCAGCGCGTCCTCGTCGCCGACGACGACCGTGTGCCGCGCCCGGACCTGCGGCAGATAGTCGAACGGGACGTCCAGCGGATCGCGGTTCTCGAGGCCCTGCGGAAAGGGGTAGTAGGCGACGAGGCGCGACACGACCTGCCGTCGCGCCAGCTCGAAGACGAAGAGCCCGCCGAGGCAGAAGCCCGCCACGCCGTCGATGCCCTGGCCGGCGATGAAGCCGATCAGTTCCTCGACGTAGGTGCGGTCTGCCAGTCGATGACGTCGCTGGAAGGCGGCCTCCCGCGTCGGCACGGCCAATTCGCCGAAGGGCGCGAACGGGTCCGCCAGGAGCACTTCGCTGGCACCCTGGGCCGCGAGGTACGCGGCATAGCCGCGATAGAAGGCATTGCAGCCGTAGATGTCCGGCAGCACGAGGAGGCGAGGGCCCCGGGTCGCGCCGGCGTAGCGCAGGGCGCAGATGGCACCGTCGATGCTCCCCGTGGAGGCGGTCTGCGGGAACAGCGCGGGAGCGGTGTCGTGGCACATGGGCGGCAGCCTCTCGCGGTCTCAGCCGGGGGACTTCTCGATCACGAAGTCCAGCGTCATCGCCTGCATGCCTTGCTCCATGGCCGGCGGCATCACGAGTTCGGGCTTGACGCCGTTGCAGCAGTCGCTGTCGACCCACTCGCCGCCTTCGAAGTAGTACTGCGTGGTCAGTGCCTCGAAGCCATCCTTGCGGATCTTGAAGTGCACGTGCGCGGGGCGCCAGGTGTGGCTTCCCATCATGGTGAGCAGGGCGCCGGTCGGTCCCTTGTTCGGGATCTGGTAGGGCGCCGGCAGCGTGGTCTGCACGCGCCATTGGCCCTGCGCGTCCGTGCGGACCTTGCCCCGGTAGTAGTCGACCGGCATGTCGCCGTGGTAGCCGCCGAAGCCGCTGTACCGGCCGTCCGGCGTGGAGTGCCAGATGTCGATGACCGCATCGCTGACGGCGCGCCCTGCATCGTCCTTGACGGTGCCATGCAGGAGCAGCGGCTTGTGGTCGTCGCTGTCGTAGGTCTTGAGCTTGCCGTCGACGAAGGGGGCTTCCTCCTTGAAGTAGGGCCCCTGGATGGCGGGCGCCGACCCGCGCGTGGCGGCCGCTTTGATCTCGACGATCGTGCTGTTGAGGAAGACATCGCAGAGCAGGCCCATCTCCTTGGCCTCGGCGACCTGCATCATGTACATCACGCCCGCCCGGTACTCTGATTCGGTCACGTCGTGTTCGACCAGCACCTTGCGCACGGCCTCGATCATGGCGCTGGCGATCTCGTGGACTCGGGGATTCGTCATGGGGTTCTCTCTTGAAGAAGATGAATCGGATGGATGGAAGGTCTCAGGCGGCAGAGCGGCCGATGCGATGGGGCGCAGCGCGGGCGAAGCGCCGCACCTGGTTCTCGTCGAGCCGGATCCCGAGGCCCGGGCCTTCGGGGAGCCAGAGGGCGTGGTCCTTGTAGACCGCGGGGACTTCACACAGGTCTTCTTCGACCAGCAAGGGGCCGATGACTTCGCCCCCGTAGGGCAGCGCTTCGATCGAAGCAGCCAGCTGCATGTTGGCGGCCGTGCCGATCGAGGTCTCCAGGAAGGTGCCCATGTACACGTGCATGCCGCCGGCATTGGCGATGTCGGCCATGGCGCGCGCAGGGCGCATGCCGCCGGTCTTCATGATCTTCAGCGACACGAGCCCGGCCGCGGCCCGCTTCACGACCTCGGTCGCGTCGTGCAGGGACTGCACGCCTTCGTCGATCAGCAGCATGCTGCGCGCCTGCCGGTTGATGCGGGCCATGGCATCGAGATTCCAGCGCGCGACGGGCTGCTCGATGATCTCGATGCCCGCCGCCTCGAGCGGCCCGAGCGCCCGCATCGTCGTCGGCTCGTCCCAGGCTTCGTTGGGATCGACGCGCAGGCTCGCCTTGCCCTCGAGCTCCTTGGCGATCGCCAGGGCGCGCCGCAGGTCCTGCGCCAGCGGCAGCGCGCCCATCTTCAGCTTGAAGGCGCCGGCCTTGCCCGCCTCCAGCATGCGCAAGGCCTCGTCGACCTCCTGCCGCACGTCGCCCGTCGCGAGCGGCCAGGCGACGCTGAGCCGGTCGCGAAAGCGGCCTCCGAGCAGGACGTGGATGGGCGCGTCGACGATCTTGCCGACCGCGTCCAGCAGCGCCATCTCGATGCCGGTCTTGGCGAAGGCGTTGCCGGCCACGCGAGCATGGAGCTTGGCCATGATGCGCGAGGCATCGAGCACGGGTTCGCCGACGACGAGCGGCGCCAGGTAGTGGTTGATCGTGGCCTGGATCGCCTCGACGCTGTCGCCGCTCCACCAGGGGCCGCAGGGCGTGATGGACTCGCCGATCCCGACGACGCCGCCCTTCGTATGCAGGCGCACGACCACGCTGCTCTGGTGTTTGGCGCCCAGGCGGGCGAACTGCTGGATGCGGCGCAGCGGCAGGTCGACGATCACCGTCTCGACCGCTTCGATCTCCGCCGCGCTGCGGTCGGCGCTGCTGTCTCGGCTGTCGGCAATGGCTTTTTCAGTGAGCATGCCGCCAGTCTAGAAATTCAGTGCCATATGGTCTAATACCTTCGATCAGCGCCAGCGATACGAGATCGGTATGGCTGCGCTGAGGCGGGGCCAGGGCACCAGGAGTGAAAAATGGAGTTTCGACAGCTTCGCTACTTCGTCGCTGCCGCGGAGGAGGGCAACGTCGGCGCGGCCGCCCGGCGGCTGCATATTTCGCAGCCCCCGGTCACGCGGCAGATCCATGCGCTCGAGCAGCATCTGGGCGTGTCCTTGTTCGAACGGAGCGCGCGCGGCGTGCAGCTCACGCCCGCCGGTGCCGCGTTTCTCGAAGATGCACGGCGCATGCTCGAACTGGGCCGGACCTCCGTCGATCGCTCGCGTGCCGCGAGCCGCGGTGAGATCGGCCAGCTCGACATCGGCTATCTCGGCACGGCGATCTACCAGACCGTTCCGGCGCTGCTCCATGCTTTCACGCAGGCGGTCCCCGGCGCCACCGTCTCACTGGCCCTGATGTCCAAGGTCCGGCAGATCGAGGCGCTGCGCGCCGGCACGATCCATGTCGGTATCGGCCGCTTCTATCCGCAGGAGCCCGGCATCACCGTGGAGCACCTGCACTACGAGCGCCTGCACATCGCGGCGGGTTCGAGCGTGGCCCGCCCCCTGAGCCAGGACCCCAGCCTGCGACGGCTGCGCGGCGAGTCGCTCGTGCTCTTCCCCAAGGAGGGGCGGCCGAGCTTTGCCGACGAAGTGATCGCGCTGATGCGCCGAGCCGGCGTCGAGCCACGCGTCATGGCGATCGTCGAAGACGTCAACGCCGCCCTCGGGCTCGTGGCGGCGGGTGCCGGCGTGACGCTGGTCCCGTCGTCGGTGGCCGCGATTCGGCGGCCCTTCGTCCGGATGATGGAAATGACCGATGCGAGCGCCAAGGTGCCGGTCAGCCTGACCTACCTGACCGACTCTCGCGTACCGGTGCTTCGTGCATTCCTCGATGTGGCGAGACGCGCGAAGGGGCAGAAGTAGGCGGGATGAGGCGTTGCATCGCAAACGCGCTACACTGGTTCGATGAAGACTGCCAGCATTCCCTCCGTGCGCGTGGAACCCGAGTTTCGCGATGAGATCGAGCGGCTTCTGGGCGAGGGCGAATCCTTGTCGCAATTCGTCGAGGCCGCGGTGCGCGCATCTGCGCGGCAGCGAAAGAACCAGGCCGAATTCGTTGCCAGAGGGGTCAGTTCCCTGGCGAACGCAAGAAAGACCGGCGAATACTTCGACGCTGGCGAAGTCATGCAGCGCCTTCGAAAGAAGCTCGACCTGGCGAAAACGCGGCGGGCGACCGCATCCCGTTGACCTACGGGATACGCTTCACGCGGCAAGCGCTCGAAGACCTGGAGCGTCTGTACGACTTCGTGCTCGAACGTGAGCTCCGTCGCGGAGGTGATCTGGCCTTCGCCGAGCGAGCGATCGAGGCCATCGAGAACGGGATCGCTGCATTGAGCTTTTCACCTGTTGGCGCCGACCGAAAACTGAGCCACTTATGAGGGTTGTGCCGACCCAAAATTGAGCCAGGTGTTCAACCTACTCTGCTGTTTTTTTGTGCAGCAGAGGACGAGGAGTGATCACCATGGACATGATTGGCAGGATCCGGCGTTTGCATGCCCGGAAGAACAAATCGGAGCGCGAGATCTCGCGCATGACGGGGCTGTCGCGCAACACGGTTGCGAAGTGGCTGCACGGCGAGGTGGATGGCCCGCCGAAGTACCGGCGCGGGGAGCAGCCGAACAAGCTCACTGCGTTCCACGAGGCGCTCAGGCAGGCGTTGAAGGCCGACGCCCGGCGGCCCAAGCGCGAGCGTCGCACGGCCAAGGCGCTGTACGCCGAGATCAGGGGCGCTGGCTACGACGGTGGCTACACGCGGGTGACCGACTTCATCCGGGCGTGGCGCCAGGGCGAAGGTCAATCTGCGAGCGCCAACGCCTTCGTGCCGCTGGCCTTCGAGCTCGGCGAAGCCTTCCAGTTCGACTGGAGCGAGGAAGGGCTGGTGGTGGGCGGAATCTACTACCGCATGCAGGTCTCGCACATGAAGCTATGCGCTTCGCGGGCCTTCTGGCTGGTGGCCTATCCGAGCCAAGGCCATGAGATGTTGTTCGATGCCCATACCCGCAGCTTTGCAGCCCTGGGCGGCGTGGCCCGGCGCGGCATCTACGACAACATGAAGACCGCGGTGGACAAGGTCAAGAAGGGTAAGGGCCGGATCGTCAATGAGCGCTTCGCGACCATGTGTGCGCACTACCTGTACGACCCGGACTTCTGCAACGTCGCCAGCGGCTGGGAGAAGGGCGTCGTCGAGAAGAACGTGCAGGACAGCCGCCGGCGCATCTGGATCGACGCGGCCAAGCAGCGCTTCGGCAGCTTCAGCGAACTCAACGCCTGGCTGGGCCAGCGGTGCCGGGCGTTGTGGGACGAGGTGCGCCACCCCGAGCACGAGCAGTTCAGCGTGGCCGAGATGCTCGAACACGAGCGGGCGCATCTGATGCCCATGCCGGCGCCGTTCGATGGCTACGTCGAGAAGCCCGCGCGCGTGTCCAGCACCTGCCTGGTATCGGTGGCGCGCAACCGCTACTCGGTGCCGTGCGAGCTGTTCGGGCAAATGGTCAGCACCAGGCTGTACCCGGGCAGCGTCGTCGTGGTGGCCAACGACCACATCGTCGCGCGCCACGACCGCCTGAGCAACGCCGGCGAGACGCGGTATGACTGGCAGCACTACATCCCGCTGCTGCAGAGGAAGCCCGGCGCGCTGAGGAATGGCGCGCCGTTCGCCGACATGCCCGAGCCGCTGCAGAGGCTGCGCCGTGGGCTGCTGCGCAACCCGGGCGGCGACCGCGTGATGGCGCAGGTGCTGGCCATCGTGCTGAGCGCCGGGCTGGACGCGGTGCTGGTGGCGGTGGAACTGGCGCTGGAGACCGGGCCGCCCGGCAAGGTGAGCGTGGAGCACGTGGTCAACGTGCTGGGGCGCCTGAATGCGGTGCCGATGCCGCAGACGGCTGCGACGCAGCTGAAGGTGAGCACACCGCCGCTGGCCAACACGGCGCGCTACGACAGCCTGCGTGCCGACAACGCCACCGAGGAGGCCGGCCATGACGCGTGACGTGACGGTTGAACTCAAGGCGTTGCGTCTGCATGGCATGGCCGGCGCCTGGGCCGACCTGGTGGAGCAAGGAACGAACGCAGGGGTGGACTCCTCGCGCTGGTTGATCGAGCACTTGCTGCAGGCCGAGGGCACGGATCGCGCCATGCGCTCGGTCAGCCACCAGATGCACGCCGCGAAGTTCCCGGTGCATCGCGACATCGCCGGCTTCGACTTCGAGGTCTCGCCGGTAGATCGCAAGCTTGTGAGCACACTGGCCGCAACCAACTTCACAGACGACGCACACAACGTCGTGTTGGTGGGTGGGCCGGGCACGGGCAAGACGCATCTGGCCACGGCCATCGGCGTATCGGGCATCACCCGGCATGGCAAGCGCGTGCGGTTCTTCTCGACGGTCGACCTGGTCAATGCACTGGAGCAGGAGAAGGCGCAAGGCAAGGCCGGGCGCATTGCATTGAGCTTGCTGCGCATGGACCTCGTCATCCTGGACGAGTTGGGCTACCTGCCGTTCAGCCAGGCCGGCGGGGCGTTGCTGTTCCACCTGCTCAGTCGCCTGTATGAACACACCAGCGTGATGATCACGACCAACCTGGACTTCGCGGAGTGGTCCAGCGTGTTCGGCGACGCGAAGATGACCACCGCGTTGCTGGACCGGCTCACGCACCACTGCCACATCGTGGAGACGGGCAACGAGTCGATCCGCTTCAGCCGCAGTACGGCAGAGGCCAAGAAGCGCATCAAGGCGCGCGAGCAGGCCCGCAAGGGCAGCAAGTCCGAGCTGCCGCAGGACGACTTCTGAAGCGGCGCCGCGCGGGGAAATCCGCTACGGGCTACGCCCTGCGCGGCTTCCCCCGCGCGCTCAACTCAACATCGAGGAGGTCAAAGAGCCAGGACAGACCTACACTTATCCACCGCCGGCCCTCTGAAGGCCGGCCCCCACCCCTGGCTCAATATTCGGTCGGCACGGTGGCTCAGATTTGGATCGGCGCCGACACCCCAAGGCGATCAGAACCAACGGCCCGAGGCAGCAAGCCGAGGCGAGGATGGCGGCAAGCCCTCCAGTGAAGAGCGCGCCGCGCCCGGTTTTTGGTTCAGACATGCGCTTGTCCTTTCGAATTGAAATTGGATAGCGTAACCTTACTTCCGTACTCATGTACGGAGTCAAGCGATATGGAAAACAATTTGGAGAACCTGACCATTGGCGTTTTCGCCAAGGCGGCCGGGGTCAATGTGGAGACCATCCGTTTCTATCAGCGCAAGGGCTTGTTGCTGGAGCCTGACAAGCCCTATGGCAGCATCCGCCGCTATGGCGAGGCGGATGTAACGCGGGTGCGCTTCGTGAAATCAGCCCAGCGGCTGGGCTTCAGCCTGGATGAGATCGCCGAGCTGCTGCGGCTGGAGGATGGCACCCATTGCGAGGAAGCCAGCAGTCTGGCCGAGCACAAGCTCAAGGACGTGCGCGAGAAAATGGCTGACCTGGCGCGCATGGAGGCCGTGCTGTCTGAGTTGGTGTGCGCCTGCCATGCGCGAAGGGGGAACGTTTCCTGCCCGCTGATCGCGTCACTACAGGGTGGAGCAAGCTTGGCAGGTTCGGCTATGCCTTAGCGTGCTTTATTTTCCGTTTTCTGAGACGACCCCTGCCTCGCCGGAAGTGGCGATGCTCGAGAAAAAAAGCCGCCTCGATCTCGGGCGGCTCCAGGGGAGGGCAGGGGGGCGATCACCGCTTGCAATGCACCAGGTCGTCGTTCACCCACGCACTTTCGACCAGGCCGTTTTCGCGCAGCTCGTCGCACGCTTCGCCTACCTGCTCGCGCCACTTCTTCGGCCGGGTGGAATCCGAGCCGCACATCAGCCGGAACGTCTCCAGCTTGAGCGGGTACGGCTCCTTGTGGGTGGCGAAGTAGTCGAACATGCGCCGCGCGGTGGGCGACAGCTTGCGGTACTTCTCCCACACGAATTTCGTGTAGTGGTCGCCGGCGAACAGCACCACGATTTCGGCGTCGATCTCGACCTGGCAGCGCGACGTGCGCTTGCCGCGATCCAGGACGCGGAAGCGCCGGATCAGCGACACCGATTCGAGCCGGCCGATGCGTTGGGATGAGAACTGCATGGCCGACGCCTGGAGCCGCGTCAGGCATTCCTCGGCCCTTGTGTAGTACCGACCGTTGATTGACCAGTCCAAGTCCTGGCAAAGCTCGTAGAACGTGAAGGAAACCGGCTCTCCGAGCGCGGTGCGCTTCGCGTACTCCAGCACCTGGGCGAATACCAGCTCGTCGTCGTCGGCGCGCAGCTCGATCCCGGTGTAGGTGATCTCCACGTCTTTGTTGACGTGGTAGATCGACTGGCCTTGCAGCGCGGCGCGCGGCACCTTCTTGTTGCGGACGGTGAAGATCGCCGACCGCCCGAAGTCGTTGGGCAGTGCCCGCATGTGATCCGGCCAGGGAGCCAGGTCGAACAGCGAGAGCTGCATGTCCTTGATCTGCTGCTTCGTGTGCTTGAGCAAGGCCGTCTGCTTGGCCTCGCTGACCTTCTCGGCCAGCTCACCGCCGGCCGTTCGCTTCTTGGTCGCCATCGCACTACTCCGTTTGTCCTGGGCCAGCGCGCCGATCTGCTCGGCCATCTTGTTCACGGCGGTGCGCGGTTCGGGCGGCAGGCCCATCGTGCGCGCAAGCTCGGCCGATTCCTGCGCCATGCGCTCGGATCGCTCGACGGCGGCACTTGCCGGCGTCGGTAGCTTCGGCGGCAAAGCCGCCTCGTTGTCGCCGGCCGTGGCCGGCAGCTCGAAGAGGGAACCGGCGGGGCGGAAGGCCCCGCCGGCGCTGCCCGAGTCCCTGCGAGCGGCGGCGGTACGGGCGGCAAGGTCGGTGGCGTCGGCTTCGCTAAGCCCGCCCTCGATGAGCTTGCGCCTGTATTCCTGCTCGTTGAACTCGTTCTGCATCTAATCTCCCTCCTAGCATACTGCCCGGCCGTGGCCGGGCCTGGCCTTACTGGCCGCCGCCTGGCGCTTTGGTGTCCAGGTATTCGATTTCCTCGGCGATGAAATCGAAGCCGTATTCGGTCTTGCCGTCCTTCTCGTACTTCGTCGGCTCGATGCGGCCCTGGACGAACACCTTGGAGCCTTTGCCCAGGTACTTGCCCGCGTTCTCGGCCAGGCCGCCGAACGACTTGATGCGGAAGAAGTCCGTCTGCTCCTGCTTCGCACCGGCTGCGTTGCGCCACACGCGATTGACAGCCAGGTCGAAAACGGCGCGGGCGCTGTTTTCGCTATGGCGAACGTCGGTATCGCGGGTAAGATTACCGATAAACTGGAACAGGTTGTGGCTCATTCGTCATGCTCCTTTCGCTAATGGAGTCGTCAGTTTAGCTAAACCTGCGTCCGTGGTCAAGAACTTTAGCGGCTAAAATTTTCTGCCGCCCGCACCGAGAAGGCATACGGGCCTTGTACAACTACATCTTCTTCACGAACGTGCTCCGGCTGCTCGATGAGCGGCACATGACGAAAAAGGAGCTATCGGACAGGTCGGGGGTTTCGATCTCCTTCCTGTCCGATCTCACTACTGGCAAAGCCAACCCCTCCCTAAAGGTGATGGAGGACATTGCGCAGGCCCTTGAAACTCCCCTGCCGCTCCTGCTTGAATCGACCGACCTGGACAAAGAAGCCCTTGACACCCTGGCCGGCGGCAAGGCACCCCGAAGCCTGCCGCCAGGCTTCGAGCGCGTGGCGGCCGTGCTGCCAGAACACCAGGCGTTCATCGTCAAGAAGTGGGGCGAAGCGACAAGGAAGAAACTTAGAGGGAGTTGACGCCAGGATGTGAGAAGGGAAGGGAAGCGGCGCGGAACTGAGCCACAAGAGCCAGCCAAGTTTTAGCCGCTAAAGCCCGCCGGGGTGGCTCAACCCCCGGACAACCCATAACGCAAACGCCACGGGTTCGGCGCGAGGGCGCACGGAGCATGCGCCGCGTTGTCGCCTCTTTCGCCCCTGCAATCCGCGATGCAACGTCGCGGCCGAAGTCACCCTTGTGCGCTTCGGTGTTGCGGTCGAAATTAGTTCGGTATATCGTATGAACCTGTGTAGAATGCGCGAAACGCAACGGCATACAGGGCATACGGAATGACCGACCAGAAACCAGAACACAACAGCATCAAGGAACGGGCGAAGAAGAAGCTCGAACGCGACATGGGGCCGGAGCTGCTGGCCGCCCTCAACGATCCCAAGACCGTTGAAATCATGCTCAACGCGGACGGCAAGCTCTGGCTCGAACGCCTGGGCGAGCCGATGAAGTGCATCGGCACGCTGCGCGTCGCGCAGGCGCAAGCCATCATCGAAACCATCGCGGGCTACCACGGCAAGGAAGTCACGCGCTCCAAGCCGATCCTGGAAGGCGAGCTGCCCCTTGATGGCAGTCGCTTCGCCGGCCAGCTCCCGCCGGTTGTGCCCGCACCCACCTTCGCCATTCGGAAGAAGGCCGTCGCCATCTTCACGCTCGATCAGTACGTCGAACGCGGAATCATGACCGCGCCGCAGCGCGAGGCATTGATTGCAGCGGTGCGCGCGCACCGGAACATCCTTGTGATCGGCGGCACCGGCTCGGGCAAGACCACGCTGGTGAACGCGATCATCAACGAGATGGTGATTCAAGACCCGACCGAGCGGGTTTTCATCATCGAGGACACCGGCGAAATCCAGTGCGCCGCCGAGAACTACGTCCAGTACCACACCAGCATCGACGTGAACATGACGGCGCTGCTGAAAACCACCCTCCGCATGCGCCCCGACCGAATCCTGGTCGGCGAGGTGCGCGGCCCCGAAGCCCTTGATCTGTTGATGGCCTGGAACACCGGGCACGAAGGAGGTGCTGCAACCCTGCACGCAAACAACGCCAAAGCTGGATTGGATCGGCTCGCCATGCTCATCAGCATGCACCCCGATTCCCCGAAACCCATTGAACCGCTTATCGGCGAGGCGGTTCACGTGGTTGTTCATATCGCCCGCGTCGAAGGCTCGCGGCGCATCCAGGAAATCTTGGAGGTTTCCGGGTTCGCCAACGGCCAGTACATCACCAAAACCCTCTGACTAGGAGTTACGACCAATGCAAGCAACCTTCCCGGCATTCCGCCTCAACCGCAACGCCCTGTTCTACATGGGCCTCTTCGCCCTCCTGGCGTTCTTCCTGCTGGCCCCCCAGCACGCATTCGCCTCCGAGGGCACCGGCGGCTCTCTGCCGTATGAGAGCTGGCTGACCAACCTCCGCAACTCCGTCACCGGCCCGGTGGCCTTCGCGCTGTCGATCATCGGCATCGTGGTCGCCGGCGGCATCCTGATCTTCGGCGGCGAACTCAACGGCTTCTTCCGCACGTTGATCTTCATCGTCCTGGTCATGGCCCTGCTGGTCGGCGCGCAGAACATGATGAGCACGTTCTTCGGCCGTGGCGCGGAAATCGCCGCCCTGACCGATGGCGCGCTGCACCAGGTCAAGGTCGCCGCGCTGGACGTGGCCGGCTTCCCCGGCGAAGCCGTCATGCGCTGGGCCGAGCGCGGCCACATCGCGGGGTAAGTCATGGCTCTGCGCGCGATCCCCATCCGTAGGGCCGGCAACCGAGAAAACCTGTTCATGGGCGGGGATCGTGAGCTGGTGATGTTCTCGGGCCTGCTGGCCGGCGCGCTGATTTTCAGCGCCCAAGAAGTGAGGGCAACGGTGTTCGGCATCGCCTTGTGGTTCGGCGCGCTCTTCGCGCTGCGCCTCATGGCGAAGGCCGATCCGAAGCTGCGACACGTGTACCTGCGGCACCGCCGGTACAAGCCGTACTACCCGGCTCGCAGCACGCCCTTCCGTGACAACACGCCGAGTCAAGGGAAGCAATACAAATGATCGAAGCAATCGCAATTGCCATTGCTGTGCTCGGTGCGGTTCTGTTGCTCATCCTCTTTGCCCGCATCCGGGCTGTCGATGCCGAGCTGAAGCTCAAGAAGCATCGCGCCAAGGATGCCGGCCTGGCCGATCTGCTCAATTACGCCGCCGTGGTCGATGACGGCGTGATCGTGGGCAAGAACGGCTCCTTTATGGCCGCCTGGCTGTACAAGGGTGATGACAACGCCAGCAGCACCGAGGAACAGCGGGAAATGGTGTCGTTCCGCATCAACCAGGCCCTGGCGGGCCTGGGGAACGGCTGGATGGTGCATGTCGATGCTGTGCGTCGGCCTGCGCCGAACTACTCGGAGCGGGGCGTGTCATCGTTCCCCGACTCCGTTTCCTTCGCCATTGACGAGGAACGCCGGCGCTTGTTCGAGGGCCTGGGCGCGATGTTCGAGGGCTACTTTGTCCTGACCGTCACGTGGTTCCCGCCAGTGCTGGCCCAGCGCAAGTTTGTCGAACTCATGTTCGATGACGATGCGGTGGCTCCCGACCATACGGCGCGCACTACGGGCCTGATTGCGCAGTTCAAGCGCGAGATCACCAGCCTGGAATCGCGCCTGTCCTCGGCGGTCAAGATGACGCGCCTGCGCGGCCAAAAAGTCGTGTCGGAAGAGGGCAGGGAAGTCACGCACGATGACTTCCTGAGCTGGTTGCAGTTCTGCGTGACGGGCCTCCATCACCCGGTCATGCTGCCCAGCAATCCGATGTACCTCGATGCGGTAATCGGCGGGCAAGAGCTGTGGGGCGGCGTCGTGCCCAAGATCGGGCGCAAGTTCATCCAGGTGGTCGCCATCGAAGGCTTCCCCTTGGAGTCAACGCCTGGGGTGCTCTCGGCCCTGGCCGAGCTGCCCAGCGAATACCGCTGGTCGAGCCGCTTCATCTTCATGGATCAGCACGAGTCCTTGAAGCACCTGGACAAGTTCCGCAAGAAGTGGAAGCAGAAGATTCGCGGCTTCTTCGATCAGGTGTTCAACACGAATACCGGCTCGATCAACCAGGACGCGGCCGCGATGGTCGGCGACGCCGAGGCGGCCATCGCCGAGGTCAACAGCGGCTTGGTGGCGGCCGGCTACTACACCAGCGTAGTCGTGCTGATGGACGAGGATCGGGAGCGCCTGGCGGCCTCCGCGCTCCTGGTCGAGAAGGCCGTCAACCGCCTGGCCTTCGCGGCCCGTATCGAGACGATCAACACGCTCGATGCGTACCTGGGCAGCTTGCCCGGCCACGGCGTCGAGAACGTGCGCCGGCCGCTCATCAACACGATGAACCTGGCCGACCTGCTGCCGACAAGCTCGATCTGGACGGGCAGCGCCACGGCTCCGTGCCCGATGTACCCGCCGCTGTCGCCGGCGCTCATGCACTGCGTGACGGTGGGCGCTACGCCGTTCCGCCTGAACCTGCACGTGCGCGACCTGGGCCACACCTTCATGTTCGGCCCGACCGGCGCAGGCAAATCGACGCACCTGGGCATCATCGCCGCGCAGCTCCGTCGCTACGCCGGCATGTCGATCTACGCCTTCGACAAGGGCATGTCGATGTACCCACTCGCGGCCGGCATCCGCGCGGCCACGAAGGGCAAGAGCGGCCTGCATTTCACGGTGGCCGCCGACGATGACCGCCTGGCGTTCTGCCCGCTCCAGTTCCTCGAAACGAAGGGGGATAGGGCCTGGGCGATGGAGTGGATCGACACCATCCTGGCGTTGAACGGCGTCAACACCACGCCGGCGCAGCGCAACGAGATCGGCAACGCGATCATGAGCATGCACGCCAGCGGCGCGCGCACGCTCTCCGAGTTCTCGGTGACGATTCAGGACGAGGCGATCCGCGAGGCCATCAAGCAGTACACGGTGGACGGCTCGATGGGCCACCTGCTCGACGCCGAAGAGGACGGCCTGTCGCTGTCCGACTTCACGGTGTTCGAGATCGAAGAGCTGATGAACCTGGGCGAGAAGTTCGCGCTGCCGGTGCTGCTCTACCTGTTCCGCCGCATCGAGCGCGCACTGAAAGGCCAGCCCTCCGTCATCATCCTGGACGAAGCCTGGTTGATGCTGGGCCACCCCGCGTTCCGCGCCAAGATCAGGGAATGGCTCAAGGTGCTGCGCAAGGCCAACTGCCTTGTGCTGATGGCGACGCAAAGCCTCTCCGACGCGGCCAACTCGGGCATCTTGGACGTGATCGTGGAATCGACCGCGACCAAGATTTTCCTGCCTAACGTCTACGCCAGGGATGAGGACACATCGGCGCTCTATCGCCGTATGGGCCTCAACGCGCGTCAGATCGAAATCCTGGCGACTGCCATTCCGAAGCGTCAGTACTACTACGTCTCGGAGAACGGCCGCCGTCTCTATGACCTTGCCCTGGGGCCGATGGCCCTGGCCTTCGTCGGTGCGTCCGACAAGGAATCGGTCGCCACCATCAAGAGCCTCGAAGCCAAGTTCGGCCACGAATGGGTGCATGAGTGGCTGGCCGGCCGTGGGCTGAATCTCAACGACTACCTGGAGGCCGCATGAGCATCGCCGACACCCTCAAGGGCTTGATCTTCAAGAAGCCCGCCAACTCCGCCGAGCCGCGCGATCCGCGCCGCTCGAAGGAACCGCTCGCCGGCGGCCGCCGTGCGGGCGAGGCCGAGAACCCCTACCTGGCCGCGCGCCGCACCTGGAACGATCACGTGGGCAGCGTCGTCTCGCAGCGCCAAACCTGGCAGGTGATAGGCATCCTGTCGCTGTTGATCGCGCTGGCCGGCGTGGGTGGCGTGATCCACATCGGCAGCCAGTCGAAGTTCATCCCCTACGTGGTCGAGGTGGACAAGCTGGGCCAGACGGTGGCCGCCGGCCCGGTGCAGGCCGCAGGGAAGGCCGATCCGCGTGTCATCCACGCCGCCGTTGCGGACTGGATGAGCTGCGCGCGCATGGTGTCGCCTGACGTGGCCTTGCAGCGCAAGTGCGTGTTCAAGGCGTACTCGATGCTCGCCCCCAACGATCCGGCGACGCCAAAGATGAACGAGTGGTTGAACGGCACGCCCGATTCCAGCCCGTTCAAGCGCGCCGAGAAGGAAATGGTCAGCGTCGAGATCAAGACCGTCATCCCGCAAACGCCCGACACCTGGCAAGTCGAGTGGGTGGAAACCACGCGCGACCGCCAAGGCACGCTGAAAGGTCAGCCCGTCACCTGGCGCGCGCTCGTGACTACCTACATCGCCGAGGTCACGCCCAACACCACCGATGAGCAACTGCGGAACAACCCGTTGAGCATCTACGTGCGTGATTACTCCTGGTCCCGCATCCAATGAATTCGAGGTCATCCACCATGAAGAAAACCCTCTCCGCTTTGATCGTGGGCGCTGCTGTGGCGGTGCCCTCCCTGGCTCTGGCCGCCCCTGGCGACGACATTGCCGACAAGTATTTCAACAAGACCAACCCGACGCTGACCGCTCAAGAGCGCGCGGCGCTCGCCATCGCCAAACGGTGGGAAGCGGGGTCGGCGACCGGCATCAAGCCGGTGGCCGGCTCGGGCGGTGCCATCAAGTTCGTGTACGGCGCGCAGCAGCCGAGCATCGTTTGCGCGGTGCTCCAGGTGTGCGACGTGGCCTTGCAGCCCGGCGAACAAGTGAACTCGATCAACCTGGGCGACACGGCCAGGTGGACGGTGGAACCGGCCATCACCGGCAGCGGCGCGACCGAGGTTCAGCACCTCATCATCAAGCCGATGGACGTGGGCCTCGAAACCAGCCTGGTTGTGACCACGAACCGCCGCAGCTACCACTTCCGCCTGCGCTCGCATCGCACCGAGTACATGCCGCAAGTCTCGTTCACGTACCCCGAGGAAGCGCAAGCCAAGTGGGACGCGATCCAGCGCCGCGAGAAGCAGGAACGCACCGACAACACCCTGCCGGCGACGGGCGAGTACCTGGGCGATCTCTCGTTCGACTATGAGCTGTCCGGGTCGGCGAGCTGGAAGCCTGTGCGCGTCTACAACGATGGCCGCAAGACCATCATCGAAATGCCCGGCACGATGCAGCAGACCGAAGCGCCGACGCTCCTGGTCGTGCGCAAAGAGGGCGGCTTGTTCACCGACGACGAAACGGTGCTGGTCAATTACCGCGTGCAGGGCAATCGCTACATCGTGGACACGGTGTTTGACCGCGCGATCCTGATTGCCGGTGTTGGCAGTAGCCAAGACCGCGTGACCATCAGCCGGAGGAAGTGACCATGCGCAAGATCGTCTCTCTCGCGCTGCTCGCCCTCGCCCTGGGCCTCGGCGGCTGCGCAACCACCAGCCAGTACGGCAACTTCGTCCAGTCGGCCGCGCTCGATCAGCAGAAGCTCGCCACCGACGCGGTGCAGCAGCTCGCCACGCTGTACGCGCCGGCGCGCACGCGCCTGGAGCTGCAACAGCCGACGCCCGATCCGTTCGGCCAGGCGCTCGTCAAGTCGCTGCGCGACAAGGGCTATGCCCTCCTGGAGTACGCCCCGGCCGGCGCTTCCACGCAGGCCCCGGCCTCGGCGGCATCGCAGGCGAGCGCACCGGCCACCACGGCCGCGTCGGGCGGCCTGCCGTTGCGCTACGTGCTCGACCAGGCTGGCGACTCGAACCTGTACCGCCTGACCTTGATGGTCGGCAATCAATCCATCACCCGCCCTTACCTGGCGCAAAACGGCACGTTCGCGCCGGCCGGGTACTGGGTGCGCAAGGAGTGACGCCATGACAGAAAACGCCGATCAGATGGCACCTGACGCTTCGCCTGGCGAAGTGTCCAAGAAGGCGGGCGTCCGTCGCGTCAACAACATGCCCATGTACATCCTCGGCGGCGTCCTGCTGTCGTTCGTGCTGGTCATGGCCCTGGTCGCGGCGGATCGCGCGGCCAAGCAGAACGCGCCGGCGGACGGCCCCAAGGAGAAGGCCGGCAACACGTCGATGTTCGCCAAGGAGATCGCAGGCGACAAGACCGGCGGCTTGATCGAGCCGGCAAGCCCGCTCAAGGTGCCCGACATGCCGACCGGCCCGGCGTCGGCTCCGCTGGAGATCGCGCGGCCGTCCAACCCGGACGCGCCGCCGGCCCCGCCGGCCAACCCCGGCAACCCGGGCCAGCCGGTGAACGACGACGAGGCCCAGCGCATCCGCATGGCGAAGATGCAGATGTTCGGCGAAGCCGTGAAGGCCAAGACCACCGTGCGCGTGGATGCCCCGCGTAGCAACGGCTCCGCGCCGGGTGGCCCGAGCACCTACACCGGCACGCCGCAGACGCGCGATGAAATGCTGAACCGCATCGCAGCGGTGCAGCAGCAAATCGACGCGCAGCGCAGCAACGATCCGACCGCCGCCTATCAAGCACGCCTGGCGCAGATTCGCGGCATGGGCGTCGGTGGTGGCGGCGCGGCTCCGGCCGCCGGCGGCATGGGCGCGGGCGGTGCGCCGCAGCTCCTGCAAACCTCGACCAGCGGCGGCGGGCGCAACAGCATGGCGCAGTTCGGCCAAGGTGGGCAGGGCGACCGCTGGAAGCTGGATTCGCAGCCGGAAGCGCCGCGCACACCGTTCGAGCTGCGCGCGGGCTTCGTCGTGCCGGCCACGCTCATTTCGGGCATCAACTCCGATCTGCCGGGCCAAATCATGGCCCAGGTCGCGCAGGACGTGTACGACACACCGACCGGCAAGCACCTGTTGATCCCGCAGGGATCGCGCCTCGTCGGCTCGTATTCGAGCGACGTGGCCTACGGCCAAGCGCGCGTGCTGGTTGCGTGGCAACGCATCGTGTTCCCCGATGGCAAGGCGATGGACATTGGCGCGATGCCAGGCGCGGACAGCGCGGGATACGCGGGCTTCCACGACCAGGTGAACAACCACTATGTGCGCCTGTTCGGCTCGGCCTTCCTCATGTCCGGCGTGACAGCAGGCATCACCTACAGCCAACGCCAGAACCAGGCCACAAACACCTATGGCGCACCGAGCGCCAGCAGTGCCCTAAGCGAAGCCCTCGGCCAGCAGCTCGGCCAGGTTACGGCGCAACTCATCGCCAAGAACCTGAGCATTTCGCCGACGCTGGAAATTCGGCCGGGGTATCGCTTCAACGTCGTGGTCACGAAGGACATGACGTTTTCCAAGCCGTACCGTTCCTTCGATTACTAACGCCATAGGAGAAAAGCACCATGAAGCCGAAGTTTTTAGCCGCTAAATTGGCCCTCGTCATTGCTGTTTCGAGCACGCTGGCGGTCACACCTGTGCAGGCTGGCATCCCCGTCATCGACGGCACCAACCTGTCGCAGAACATCATGACGGCCATCGAATCGGTGGCCCAGACGCTCAAGCAAATTGAGCAGTACAGCACCCAGCTCCAGCAGTATCAAAACCAACTCCAGAACACGATGGCCCCGGCCGCGTATATCTGGGATCAGGCGCAATCGACCATCAACGGGTTGATGAACGCGGTCAACACGCTGGATTACTACAAGACCCAACTCGGCAGCCTGGACAGCTACATCGGCAAGTTCCAGGACGTGAACTACTACAAGAACTCGCCGTGCTTTACGGCGGCAGGGTGCTCCGACGCGGAACGCGCAGCACTTCGGAATGTGGCCCAGCTCGCGAGCGAGTCGCAGAAGAAGGCCAACGATGCCTTGTTCAAGGGCCTCGATAGGCAGCAAACGAATCTCACGGCCGATGCAGCGACGTTGCAGCGTCTTCAATCGGCAGCGCAGGGCGCGCAGGGCCAAATGCAGGCCATCGGCTACGCCAACCAGCTCGCCAGCCAGCAGGCCAACCAGCTCTTGCAGATTCGTGGCCTGCTGATCGCGCAGCAGAACGCGATGGCAACCAAGATGCAGGCCGACGCCGACAAGGAAGCCCAGCAGGCGGCAGCGGCCGCACAACTGCGCCAGGGCAGCTACCGGGCCAGCCCGGCGCGCACCTGGTAAGGGGGATTCATGAAAGCAATCAAGGCTCTGTCCTTGGCCTCGGCCGCCCTCGTGGCGGCCTTGGTCGCCGGCTGCGACAACAAGCCGGCCACGGCCCCCATGCCGGAAGTGAACGACGAGAACTGCAAGCCCGAGAACATCGCCAAGATCGAGGACAAGGGCGTCCAGCAGGCTTTTTCGTCGCTGTGCTTGCGTCGTGGTGGGGATTTCAAGCCCAGCCCGAAACGCGAATGGTGAGGTGCTGACGATGAGAATGCCAGCCAATCTAAAAACCCTCGCCCTGCCGCTGTTCGTCTGGCTGGCGTTCTTCGCGGTCGATGCCCACGCGGCCATCGACAACGCCGGCGTGTTCGATAGCGTGCTGGATCGCTACCAGGCCGCCGCGAGCGGCTGGGCCGGTGTCATCACCACGGCCGCAACCTGGCTCTTCTGGACGCTGGTTGTGATCTCGATGGTCTGGACGTTCGGCATGATGGCCTTGCGCAAGGCCGACATTGGCGAGTTCTTCGCGGAGTTCGTCCGCTTCACGATCTTTACCGGCTTCTTCTGGTGGGCGCTAACCAACGGCCCTAACTTCGCCTCGTCCATCTATGCGTCGTTGCGGCAGCTCGCCGGCAACGCGACGGGCCTGGGCAATGCTCTGTCGCCCTCGGGCATCGTGGACGTGGGCTTTGCGATCTTCGACAAGGTGATGGATCAGTCCTCGGTGTGGTCGCCGGTGGACAGCATGGCCGGCATCCTCATGGCCGTGGCGATCCTGGTCATCCTGGCCCTGGTCGGTGTGAATATGCTTCTGCTGCTCGCGTCGGGCTGGGTGCTCGCCTACGGCGGCGTGTTCTTCCTCGGCTTCGGTGGTTCGCGCTGGACTTCCGACATGGCGATCAACTACTACAAGGTCGTCCTGGGCGTGGCCGCGCAGCTCTTCGCAATGGTGCTCCTGGTGGGCATCGGCAAGACCTTCCTCGATGACTACTACTCGCGCATGAGCGCCGGCATCAGCCTCAAGGAAATGGGCGTGATGCTGATCGTCGTCATCATCCTCTTGGCGTTGGTCAACAAGATTCCGCCGCTCATCGCCGGGATCATCACCGGCGCGAGCGTGGGCGGTGCCGGCATCGGCCAGTTCGGTGCAGGTGCTGCGTTGGGTGCCGCAGGCATGGCAGCAGCAGCGGCCGCGACCGGCGGCGCCGCTCTGGCCGCCGGCGCAGCCTCGGCCGCCGGTGGTGCCTCTGCCGTCATGGCCGCCTTCTCGAAGGCCAATGAGAACGTGTCGGCAGGCACGGACGTTATGTCGGCCTTCTCGGGCGGCGGCAGCTCGGGCGGCGGTGCGGGCGGCGGCGGCGACGCCGGCACCGGCAGCACGCCCTTCGCTCAGGCTGCGGGCTTTAGCGGCAGCTCCGGCGGTGGCTCTTCGTCGGGTGGCGGCAGCCCCTCGACCGGCAGCAGCTCGGGCAGCTCGAAGGGCGGCGATAAGGGCGGCGGCAAAGCCGACGCCGGCGGCCAGGGCAGCAGCTCGACGGCCAGCACCGGCAGCAGTGCCGACAAGGCCGCCAAGAACGAACCCAAGCCCGCCGGCGGGGCAGGGCAAGGGCAGCAGGCCGCACCGGGCAGCACCGGCCCCGGCTTGCTCGCATCGGCCGCATCGGCCCTCGGCACGGCCGGCCGCATCGCCGCCGACGCCGGCGCGAACTTGGCGAAGGGAACCGCCGATGTTGCCAAGGCCAAAGCCGCGAGCCTGCGCGAAGCCGCAGCCGAGCGGATCGCCGACACCACTGGCGGAAAGATCGCCGCCGCGATCAAGGCGCAAGGAAGCGGCACGGCCGAGAACATCGACGTGCCCGACCAGCAGCCCGCGCCGAGCTTCGGCGACAACAGCCTGGCAGGCGGCCCTGCCGATGCCGATCCCGAGTCCGAAGTAGCTGCGTTCGCCAACCGCGAGCAAGGCCGCGACGGCACAACTGCGTAACCAAGGAGAGTCCAACCATGAAGAAGAAACTGTTTGCCCTGGCCGCCCTCGTGGCAGCCCTCGGATCGACCGCCGGCACGGCCAGCGCGCAAGACGTGCTGACCGGCGACACGCGCCTGGCCTGCGAGGCGATCCTGTGCCTGTCGTCGGGCACGCGCCCGAGCGAATGCACGCCGTCGCTGTCGCGGTACTTCAACATCACGAAGCGCAAGCTGTCGGACACGATCCGCGCCCGCCTGAACTTCCTCCAGCTTTGCCCGGTGGCGAGCCAGACGCCGGAAATGCAGTCGCTCGTGTCGGCGATCTCGCGCGGCGCTGGCCGGTGCGACGCGCAGTCGCTGAACTCGACGTTGGTGATGTGGACGGGCGGCTACGACGATGGGCGCACGTACATCAGCAACCAGTTGCCTGACTACTGCGGGGCCTACACCGGCCACGCCTACACCGACTTCGCCAGCAGCGGCACGCTGCCGCGCTATGTCGGGACGCCAGAGCGGGGCGGGTATTGGGTCGAAGCGCGCGACTATGACCGCGCCTTGGCCGAGTACAACGAACGCATCCGGCGCGAGGACGAAGAGCGCCGCCGTCAGTCCTGGCTGAACTGAGGGAGGGGAGGGCATGCCGTTCTTCGCCGATCTGCCGCCGCAGCTCCAGGAGCGCGTCGTCTGCTCGATCTCGGCCGCCGTCAAGTACGAGGTGCCGGTCAACATCGTGTTGGCCGTCGCCGAGAAAGAGGGCGGCAAGCCGGGCCAGTGGGTGCGCAACTCGAATGGCACGCATGACGTTGGCCCGATGCAGTTCAACACCGCGTACCTGGGCGACCTGGCCCGATACGGCATCACGGCGAACGATGTGGCGGCTGCCGGCTGCTACTCGTTCGACCTGGCCGCCTGGCGGCTGCGGATGCACATCCGCAACGACAAGGGCGACCTCTGGACGAAGGCGGCGAACTACCACTCGCGCACGCCGCAGTACAACGCGGTGTACCGGGCCGACTTGATGCGCAAGGCGTCGAAGTGGGCCGATTGGCTCGAAGCTCGGTTCGTCACGCTTGACGTGACGAAGGCCGGGGCCACGCCCTCGACGCCCAGCCAGCCCGCGACGGTGGCCCAGCGGGCGACGCCGGCGGCCAGGCCGGCACCAGCACCCCAGCAGGCCGCCCCAGCGGCCGCAGCAGCTCGCAGCGTGTCGGTGGCCGGCTACGTGCCCCGCACGGTGTCTTTCAACACTTCACGCGAGGGGTCGGCCGAGTAGGCCGGCTCTTCCGATTTAGCGGCTAAACATGGACAAATTCCACGCCTTCATGATGCGGTACACGCTGGGCGTCGGCCGGTTGCTTCAAGCCTATTGCAAGTGGGCGGAAGGGCAGGCCAAGAACCAGCTCGATTTGCTTCTGCTGGGCCTCGGCCCGATCTTCGCCTTGGGCCTTCTGCTGTGGGCGCTGCCGGCGTGGATCGGCAAGCCCATCGCCTTCGTGCTCTCACTGCCAGCGCTCTACATCATCTTCCTGGTGCTGCGCGCCTACGCGATTCGCGGGGGCCGGCGCTGATGAAGGCCCTGCGGATTCCTGATGGAACCGTCGAAGCGTTGAAGTGGCTCGCACTGGTTCTCATGACCGGCGATCACGTCAACAAGTACCTGTTCAACGCGACGCTGCCGGTGCTGTTCGAGGCCGGCCGCGTGGCGCTCCCCCTTTTCGTGTTCGTCCTGGCCTACAACCTGGCCCGGCCGGGCACGCTCGAACGCGGCGTGTACGGCCGCACCATGTCGCGCCTGGCGATGTTCGGCGCGCTGGCCTCCGTGCCCTTCGTGGCCCTCGGCGGCCTGTACGCCGGTTGGTGGCCGCTCAACGTGATGTTCACGCTGCTGGTCGTCACGGCCACGGCTTACCTGGTCGAACGTGGCGGCAAGCTGCACCTGGCGGCCGCCGGCGTGGTGTTCCTGGTCGGCGGCAGCTCGGTCGAATATTGGTGGCCGGCCGTGGCTTTCGGCCTGGCGGTGTGGTCGTACACGCGCCGGCCGAGCTGGGCCGCCGCGGCGGTCGCGGTGCTGGCCTGCGCGGCCCTGTGGTTCGTCAATCGCAACCTGTGGGCCTTGGCAGCCCTGCCGGTGCTCTTCCTGGCCTCGCGGGTGGATGTGCGCGTGCCGCGCCTGCGCTGGGCCTTCTACGCCTATTACCCGCTGCACCTGGCCTCGCTCTGGTTGATCCGCATCCCCATGAGCAAGGCCGGCTACCTGTTCTTCTGATTGGAGTCCTGCCCCATGCGAAAACCCGTTCTTCTGGCCCTCTCTCTGGCGTTCCTGGTCAGCGCGCAAAGCGCACTGGCCGCCGGCGACGCCGGCAACTTCGGCACGCCGATCAAGTCCGGCGTATCGGTGTCCTTCCCCGACAGCAGCGCGACATTCCAGCCGACGCCAGAGGCCCTGGAGCTGCTGGCCGACGCTAGGAATGCGGCGATCATCTACATCAGCGGGCGCACCAGCACACTACGGCCCAGCGCGGCCGATGAGGCCCTTGCACTACGCCGTGCGCTCTCGGCCAGGTCGTACTTGGTGGCGCGCGGCGTCTCGCCGCTCAAGATCATGGTGAACTTCGCATCGGCCGCCGATTTCGTGGCAGACAACTCGACGGCCGAGGGCCGGCGCGAGAACCAGCGCGTGGACATTGAGGTGGTCTACATCCCCACCTACTGAGCGATCCGGCATCGCCATTCCTGGCGGTGCTGCAGGTCGCTCCAGCAGCTTCGCATCGTCGGCTCTGACGATGCAGGCCCGGCCGGCTTCCCTTGACAGCATCGCCATTTCTGACGATGCTGGCCAAGTCCCGATTTACTCCAGGAAGAAGGCCATGAGATACCCCGGCGGCAAGGGCGGTGCCGGCGTCTACCAGACGATCATCAACAACATCCCGCCTCACGACACGTACATCGAAACGCACCTGGGCGGCGGCAACATCCTGGAGCGCAAGCGGCCCGCTGCCCGCAGCGTCGGCATCGACGTTGATCCCGAGGTGATCGAGGTCTGGCAGCAGCTCGACGTGCCCGGCCTGGAGCTGCACCACGGCGACGCCGTGGCCTGGCTGGAGTCCCACCAGTTCACCGGCTCCGAGTTCGTCTACGCCGATCCGCCCTACGTGATGGACAGCCGGCGCGGCGGCAAGCTATACCGCCACGAATACGACGACGCCGACCACGTGCGGCTGCTCGACGTGCTGGCCGGCTTGCCGTGCGCGGTGATGGTGTCGGGCTACAGCTCAACGATCTATGACAGCTCTCCCTTGGCGTCATGGAGAACCATCGACTTCAACGCGATGACGCGCGGCGGCATCGCTATCGAACGGCTGTGGATGAACTACCCCGAGCCGGCCGAGCTGCACGATCTGCGCTACCTCGGCAGCAACTTCCGCGAGCGCGAGCGCATCAAGCGGAAGAAAGCCCGCTGGCAAGCGAAGCTCGCCAAGCTCGATCCGCTGGAGCGGGCGGCGATCATGGAATGCCTGCGCGAGCTGGAGGCGGCCGAGTAGGTCACGCCTGCGCCTGGTTGTGCAGCGCCCATACGCGCTTGACCTGGCTTTCACTGCACCCGGCCAGCCTGGCCGTCTCTGGAATGCTGTGGCCTGCGCTGCGCAGCGCCACGATGCGTTCATGCACCTTTGTGTTGGCCTTGCGGCCGGTGTAGCGGCCGGCGTCCTTCGCCAGCTCGACGCCCTGCCGCTGCCGCTCGCGGCGATCCTCGTAGTCGTCGCGGGCCATCTGCAACGCCAGCTTCAAAAGCATGTCCTGGATCGACTCCAGCACCACCTTTGCCACGCCCTTCGCCTCGGCGGCCAGGTCGGATAGATCGACCACGCCAGGGACAGCCAGGCGCGCGCCCTGGGCGCGGATCGAGGCCACGAGGCGTTCGGCCTCGGGCAGCGGCAGGCGGCTGATGCGGTCGATCTTCTCCGCAACGACGACTTCACCGGGTTGCAGGTCGCCGATCATGCGCAGCAGCTCGGCGCGATCGGCGCGAGCGCCCGAAGCCTTCTCGCGGTAGATGCCGGCGACGTAGAAGCCGGCGGCCCTGGTGCTCTCCACGATGGCGGCCTGCCTGGTCAAGTCCTGCTCGTCGGTGCTGACGCGCAAGTAGATGCGCGCGACCTTGAAAGCGACGCCGGCGGCCTGGTGCTCGGTCGGCGTCCGCATGATGCGGTCGGCACCTTCGACCAGGCCATCGCCGCCGACGCGCAGCGGTGGCGTCTTGGCGAGCGCCTGGCGCGCTGCGCGTGACTGGCGCGGCATGGCCGCAATCTGTGTTTCCTGGGCGGTGCGCGGCGTGATGATCGCGCTGCGCTTCGCCTTGGTCTTGCCTGGGAAGTAGCCGTTGCGGCTGGTCATGGGTTCCTCCGGTCATTTTGGGTATACGCAAAGTGTCCGGTCATGCTACCCCCGGCCAAAAAGGCCGTCATGCGATTTATCTTGGCCGGGTCGTTATTGGCGGGTCTAAATGGCCGCTCCGTGGATCTCATCGCCAGAAATGGCGATGCGAGATCCAGGGCAGGGCGGCCGCCATCGTCAGACCTGGCGATGGTCGACGCCGGCGCGCATCGTCGGATGTGGCGATGCGAGCTCGAGGTCGGTGGCCACCGCCGGCGACCTGGTGCCATCGTCGGCAATGGCGATGCTGCAGCTCGACGTGCGCGGCCTGGTCGTCTCGGCATCGTCGGATGCGGCGATGCTCGAGCGAGGCGAAAAAAAACCGCCTCGGGGTGTCCGAGGCGGCAAGTCTGCATGCGGTTCAGGGAGGAAGAAACCGCGCCGGCGATCAGGGAGGAAAACCGCGCGGCCTGATGTGCAGCTCGGCCACTTTAGCCGGATTTTTCGACTTATCCGATGCGAGCGGCCCGCCGTGGGCGCTGCTCGATCTGCTGTTGCTTTTTCTCGACGTGCTTCTGCTCCTGGTGCTGCTGCTCGTCGCGCTGCACCTGGCTGATGGCCGCGCCGATCTGCCGCTTCACGCCCTCGATGCCCAGCTCGCTCTTGTGCGCCAAGTCGTTGAAGTCGGTGTGCTGCTTCATCGTGGACAGCGCCGCGATCTGCGCGCCGCTCAACATCGACGCCTTGAGCTTGGCCGCCTCGTCGCCGGCCAGCTCGACCTTGCCGGCGGCGGCGTCGGCAAGGCGCTGCTCGGCGCGCAGGTGGGTCTTGAAGCTGTCGGGCGTGATGGCGGGCAAGTCGCGCGGGTAGGTGTTCTCGGCCGGCGCGAAGATCGGGAAGATCGCCTTGCCGCCCACGGCCTGGGCGGCCGCCTCGGCCTTCTCCCGGCCGGGGTTGTTGCCGTGGGTCATGACCAGGTGCCGGTCGTCGTCGCCGGCGATGATGATCGGCTTGTCCGGGAACTTGGCGTGCAGCGCCTTCGCCACGGCCTCAAGGTTGCCGCTGTCGAAGGCGGCGACCGTGGCGTGGCCCACGGCCTCGGCCACCTGGGCCGCCGTGGCGTAGCCCTCCGAGATCACCAGCGCCGGCGCGGCCGCCAGGGCGTCCATGCCGCCGACCGGGTGGAAGCATCCTTCCTTCTTCGAGTCCTTGGCGAACCGCTTAGTGCCGTCCTCCTGGATGTATTGCATCGTCCATTGCTTGCCCTCTGCGTCGAAGGCCGGGATGTAGGTCTTCTGGCCTTCGCGGTCGGTCATCACGCCGGCCTGCGCCTGGATGCCTTTGGCTTGCAGGTAGGGCGTCGGCTGCTCGATGGGCACGAGGTCGGCCATCTGCCGACCGACGCGCTGCGCGGTGGCCTCCTGGGCCTTGTCCTGCTCGACGGCTCGCTGTGCCAGCTTCTCGGCCGCCTCGGCCTGGAGCTTGGCCTTCTCCTGGTCGCTCAAGGCGTAGCCCTTGCTCTTCCAGGTAATGTCCGTGCCGGTCTTGTTGTTGATGATCCGCCCGGCCGGGTGCCCGTCCAGGTGGCCCACGTAGAAGCCATCGAGCGCGCCCTTCTTGCCGCCCTCGACCGGCACGCGGTGCCGCTTGCCATCCATGATCGGGTGATCGCCCTGGGCGTTGCTGCCGGTGAACAGGCCGGCGCTGCGCATGGCCTCGGCGAACTCTTCCCTTGGCGTCATCGCTGGCCCTTGCTGGGCCTGCACGTTCTCGGGCTTCCAGCGTTCGAGCTTCGCCGCGTCGGCGCGCGGGCCGACATACCAGGACTTCGCGGCCTTGTCCCAAAGCGCGCCGGCGGCCTTGGCCGCGTTGCGCTGCTCGTAGGGCACGGCCAGGTACTGGCGGGCCTGCTGGGCCTGCTGCGCGGGCTTCTGCGCCTCGCCCTGGGCTTCGGGTGCCGGCTGGGCCGAACGCGGCTCTACGGCCGCTGTAGCGGCTCCCTGCGCCCATTTGGCGAAGGGAGCGGCATCGGTGCCCGGCGGCACGTACCAGGACTGTTGCTGCCGATCCCAACGCGCCCCGAGGCTCTTGGCCTCGTCCTTCTCCTTGTACGGCACGTTGATGTACTGCCGTTCGGGCTTCTCGGCCTGCGGCTGCGCCTGCTGCCGCTCGCGTTCCTGGCGCTCCAGCTCGGCCGCGCGGCGCTGCGCGTCGCTGTCGTTGAGCATGGCCGACGCCTCGGCGGTCTTGCGTGCCTCTTTAGCGGCTGAAATGTCCTCTTCGGTCGCGTTGGGGTCGCGCCGTACACGCTCTTCCTGCACGCGGGCCAGCTTGGCGGCGCGCTCGTGCTGGTTGTCGGTGCCCAGCGCATCGACCAGGTGCAGGCGCTCGGTCAGAGCCTCGGCCTGGCCCTCGGTGCGGGTGCCGGCGACGAAGGCAAAGGCGTCCTCGCCGAACTGCGCATCGGCCTTGCGCGCGTAGACCTGGAACGCCTGCGGCTCGATGCCGGCCTGGGCGGCATCGACGGTCTGGCCGTCCTGCTCGGCCACGCCGACGATGCGCAGCTCTCCGCTCCAGTCGGGCGGCAGCTCAACGCCAAGGTGTTGACGGGTCGCGTCGGCGAACGCCTGGCCGTCGATCTCGCCGGCGGCGAGCTGCCGGCGCGCGGCGGCGGCCTGCTCGATGCCCTGCACCGCGTCGGCAGGATGGGCGGCCAGCAGGGCGGCCGCCTGGTCGTTGGTCGGTGGGGTCATGTTCGCCTCCTGGTCTGCGACGGCCGCTTGCTGCTGGGTCAGCGCCGGCAGGGCCATCAACTGGTCGGGCGCGTAGTTGTTCAGCTCGTCCAGGCTGCGAACCTGGTGGGGTTCACCGTCCTGGTCGTGGAACGCAAAGATGCGCTGGCCGTCGCTCCACCTGGCTTCGGCGTCGATGCTCGACACGATCTGTTCGCCGTGCTGCTGGAGCTGCTGCGCGAGGTGGAGCTGTTCGGCCATGTTGGCGAACTCTTGCGCCAAGCCCTTGCGCTCCAGGTAGGCGTTGTCGGTGTCGGTGTGGCTCGGGTCGATGCCGAACACCGGCGACAGCCGGTCATGCGCGACCGCGTAGAACTGCTCGGGATCGGTGCCGGTGATGCTGCCCACGGTTTCGAGGCCACGGCTGCGCAAGGCGTCTTCCAGGGTGTCGCCCTGGAATGCCTGGTAGTGGCTGAAAGACACGTCCGGGTTGTCCAGGACTTCGGCAATGTCCACGGCCAGGGCCTGGGCCACGGCTTCGTCCTGGGCCTGGCTCTGCTGCTGGTCTTGCTCCTGAACCTGCTTCTGCTCGAAGGCCAGCACGTAGTCGTGAATCTTCTCGGCATCGGCGGCCGCGCGGAACACCTCCAGCGGCTCGTCTTGCAGCGCCTTGATCCACGAACCCACATAGGCGGCGTGCTGGCCCGGATCGTGGCCGATGCCCAGCTCGTCGCCGACGATCATGGAAGCGATTTCGGCGCGCAGCTCTTCCTTGGCGTACCCCTCGCTCCCGAACGGGTGCGCCAGGTCGCGGTCAAGGCGCGAAGCGTGGCCCGTCCAGTGGCCCAGCTCGTGCAGCGCGGTCGCGTAGTAGCGGTCGGAGCTGGGGAACTGGCCGCGCTCCGGCAGGGTGATGCTGTCGGTCGAAGGGCGGTAGAACGCCCGATCACCGGCGGCGTGGGTGATCGTCGCGCCCGAGGCTTTCAGGATGTGCTCGGCGCGCTCGACGGCGTTCCAAGTCTGTTCCTTCTTCGGCTGGAGCGGCGGCAGGCCGTCGATCTGCTCGCCGTTGAACACGGTCGCAAAGAACACGCGCGGCCGCTCCAGCATGACGGTTTCCTTGACCGGCTGGCCCTTCGCATCGAGGACGGGCCGGCCGCTGTCGTCCAGCTTGTCTTGCTCTTCGCTGAACTTCCAGTATTGAACCGGCGTGCCTTTCTCGCCCTTGCGAACCTGCGCGCCCACGGCGGCGGCCTGCTTGTAGGTCATCCAGCGCGCATCGCTGCGGCCCTGGGCCATCAGGTGGATGGCGTTGATCCCTTTGTACCGCTTGCCGGTGGTCGGGTTCATCGGCAGGTAGGCGTTGGGTTCGCCCGGCTCCCACGGCTTTTGCCACGGTGCGGTGCCGGCCTTGAGCTGCTCGATCAGCTTTTCGGCCACGACTTCGTGAAACGGCTTCTTCGGCTCCATGTTCTCGTCCCTTCGGAATAGCTCGTTGAACTGAGGGAAGTTCTGCTGTGTCCGGGAACGGTCGCGCAGGCCCTGGGCGACCATGCACACGATGTTGTGCAGGTCGTCGGCCTGCATGGGCCGCACGCGGGCGATGCAGGTTTCCGTGAATGACTGTTGGCCGCGCTGCTGCACCTGGTCGGCGACCTGGTGCTGGCTCGGCTCGATGCCCTCGCAGTGCAGGGCAAACACTTCCTCGGCGCGCACGTCCAGGGACTGGCCGGCATAGCGCCGGTTCACGTCATCCCATAGCGGCTTGAGGGTGGGTTCGTTGCGGGCGGCCGCCAGGCCGTCCAGCAAGGCGCGCTTCTCGCCCGGCGCGAAGGTGTTGGCCCCGTAGTGGCCTAGCACCTCGTGCCGCAGCGTCATCAGTAGGTCGCCGGCGCTCTCGACGTTCTGCAAGGGCACGTCCACGCGGCCACGGTAGGCGCGGCCGGCGTGCAGCGTCTCCTTGGGCACGTAGCCGCCCTTCATGTCGGCCGGCACCTCGGCCGCTCGCGGCCCGTACAGCTCGGCCGCGTCCTCGCGGAACTTGTAGGCCAGCTCCAGCGCGCCGGGGTAGTCGCGGACGAAAGCCCGCGTCACCCCTTGCGCCTCGGCTTTCGTGATCGGCATGGGTCAGCCCTCCGACGCCTTGCGCGCGGCGGCCTGGGCAACCGTCTCGCCGGGCCGCAGGTCGTACAGCTCGCGGGCGTTCGTGGTGGTGATGAACGGCGGGATGTCGGCGCTCGGGCCTTCGTCGTCCAGGAATGCCGGCTCCAGCGCGCCATCGACTTCCACCAGGTCGTCGCCGCTCGCGGCGGCGTCCTGCTCGGACAGCGCGTCCTCCACGAACGCGCCCACGCGCTCGGCTTCGTCGGGGTCGAACTCGACCTGGAAGCCGGGCGTCAGCGCGTCGGCCATCTTCTCGCGCACGGCCTCGCGGCCGGCGGCGTCGTCGTCAACCGGCGGCAGGACGGCCAGCGGCTCGTCGTGGGCGGCGGTGTTGGTGGTGGTTTGCTCGTTCATGGTCGATCTCCTTCGCTGTGGTCATTCGGATGCCGGGCCGTTGCGGCCCTTGCTGTAGTCGGGCCGACCCTTGAGGTCGGGGTAGGTCTGCTTGCATGTGGGGAAGTTGCTGCAACCCCACCAGAATTGCCCCTTCTTCTTGCTCGGCCGGCGCGACAAGCCGCTGCCGCAGGCCATGCACTTGTGAAGGGATGACACCGGCGCGGCTTCCTTGCCGCCGGCGATGGTCACGGCTCCGCTGTTGGCCTTCGCCACCTGGTCGCGGATGAACGTCTCTTGCTTCGTGATGAAGGCGTCCAGGGCGGCCGTGCCCTGCTCGACGCCTTTCAGCATCCGCTCGTAGAGCGCGGTCAGCACCGGGCTTTTCACAACCTCGGGCAGCGCGTCGATGACGCTGCGGCCGAGGGTCGTGCTGATGATCTGCTTGCCTTTGACGGCCAGGAACTCGCGCCGCTTCAACTCGGAAATGATCGACGCACGGGTGGCCGACGTGCCGATGCCGTCGCCCTCGCGCAGCATCTTCTTGTGCTCGGCATCGCTGACGAACTTGTGGATGTTCTCCATCGCGCGGATCAGCGTGCCCTCGGTAAAGCGCGCTGGCGGCTTCGTCTTGGCGTCCTTGCGGGTGGCGTCCGTGCAGGTCACGGCGTCGCCCTGGGCCATCGACGGCAGGGCCTGCGTGCCGCTGTCGTCGTCCTCGTCCTTCTCGCCTTCCTCGTCGGCCTGGCTGTACACGTCACGCCAGCCGTTGCGCGTGACTACCTTGCCGCTCGCGGCGAAGTTCTCGCCCGCGATCTCGACGCCCACGGTGGTCTGCATGTACTCGTGCAGCGGGTAGAACTGCGCCAGGTAGGCGCGCACGATCAGGTCGTAGATGTTGCGCTCGCGCTCGCTGAGGGCGGCCTTGCTGCCCTTCTGCATGGTCGGCACGATGCCGTGGTGCGCGGTGATCTTCGAGTCGTCCCACGTCTTGGACTTGATACGCGGATCGGCACCATCGACCAGGCCGGCCAGTTCGGGGTTGACGTGCTTGATCGCCTCCAGCACGCGCGGCGCGTCGGCGTGCTGCGACTCCGGCAGGTAGGCGCAGTCGGTGCGCGGGTACGAGGTCAGCTTGTGCGTCTCGTAGAGCGCCTGGCAGGTGTTCAGCACGTCCTCGGCGCTGTAGCCGAACTTGGCCGAGGCCAGTGCCGTAATGTCGGACAGGGCGAAGGCCAGCGGCTGGTTCTGCTTCTTGGCCTCCTGTTTGTACGCGGCGATGGTGCCCGGCTGGCCCTTGACGGCGGCCACCAGGGCGTCGGCGACGGCGGTATCGACAAGGCGGCCTTCGCTGTCCAGACCGGCTTGATCCTCCTTCGCCTTCCATGCGGCGGCGAAGCTGCCGCCGGCGTGCTGCACCACCGCCCGGATGGTGTGGTACGGCACGGCCTTGAATGCCTCGATCTCGCGGTCGCGGGCGACCACGAGGGCCAGCGTCGGCGTCTGCACGCGGCCCACGGTCAGCAGGGCGCGCGAGCCGCCGCGCTGCGCGCGCAGCGTGTACGCGCGGCTGAGGTTCATGCCGATCAGCCAGTCGGCGCGCTGCCGCCCGCGTGCAGCGTCGGCCCAGCCTGCATAGGTGGTGTTCTCCTTCAACGCGGCCAGGCCGCGCTTGACGGAAACGGAGTCCTGCGCGCTCACCCAAAAGCGGCGCACCGGCTTGCTGTTGCGGAAGTGCTCCAGCACTTCGTCAACCAGCAACTGGCCTTCGCGGTCGGGGTCGCCGGCGTTGACGATCTCCTTGGCCTCCTTGAGCAGCTTGCCGATCACGGCGAGCTGCTTCTTCGCGTCGTCCTTGGGCTTGAGAATCCAGCTCTCGGGGATGATGGGCAGCTCATCGACGCGCCAGACCTTCTTGCCGGACTGGCCGCGCGGCACGTCATCGGGCGTGTACTCGTCGGGGTCGGCCTGTTCGAGCATGTGCCCGAAGCACCAGGTCACTTTGTCGGTGCCGCACTCGATGAAGCCGTCGCCCTTGCCGGTCGCGCCCAGCTCGCCGGCGATGGCCTTGGCGACGGACGGCTTTTCTGCGATGAAAAGGCGCATGGTGTGTCTCCCTACCAGGTGATGACCGGACGGATCACGGTCTTGATTTGCGAACGATTGATCGGGCCGAAGTAGCGGCCGTCGAAGGATGTGGCGCTCACGTCCGACATAAGCAGCACCTCGGAATTGCCGAGCGTGTAGCTGTTGGACTGATAGCGCGGCAGCGGC
Source organism: Cupriavidus oxalaticus (assembly GCF_004768545.1). Taxonomy (NCBI): domain Bacteria; kingdom Pseudomonadati; phylum Pseudomonadota; class Betaproteobacteria; order Burkholderiales; family Burkholderiaceae; genus Cupriavidus; species Cupriavidus oxalaticus. Next base: position 59,285 of record NZ_CP038640.1, read on the forward strand.
CGACCGGCCTTGTCGGCCTTGATCGGCGCGCTGAGGGGCAGCAGCTCGCCGTTGACGCGCACGCCGTCATCGGCGACGGCGACGGCATCGTCTTTAGCGGCTAAAACGCGCTTCATCATGTAGCCGTAGCCGCCCTGGCAGAAGCCGGCCCCGATGTAGCCCCTCTCCTTGGCGTCATCGAACACGCCGAGCTGCGGCGGGCAGAAGAGGACGTAGGCCCCCTTCTCCACCGGCGCGCTGCTCGTCCAGTACAGGCCGACCGGAATGCTCTTGGTGGTGTTCACGCGGGCACCGGCGGCATAGCCGCCGGCGGCCAGCAGCAGGGCGGCCACGCCCGCGATGACGACGCCTGCCGCGATGCGTTTCAGGATGCGGCTCATATCGTGATGCCCTCCCCTTCCGTCTCGGCCTGTGCGACGGCGCGCAGGCGGTCGCTGACCTTGGGCGCAGGGATCGCGGCGCGTGCCGAGAACACTGGGTCTTTGAAGTACAGGGGTTGCTTGCCGTAGATCGCCGGGTAGCCCGCGACGTAGATCACCATGTCGCCGGCTTCTTCGATCTCGCCCTGGGCGTTCTTCTTTGGCCCCGGCATGCGCAGGCATTCGTCGGGCGTCAGCAAGGGCCGCTGCACTTCCTGGTAAGTGCGCGACACCTGGCCCAGCATCGCCGCCGTGCGGCGGCCGCTGGTCGTGATCTGCTCCTTCACCACGGTGGTCTGCCCGGTGAGGCGGGACAGGTGTTCGGCCGTCTCGACGCGGTTGGGCGGGTAGGCGTTCTGCACGTGGCAGTTCGACGTGATGCTTTCGTCGTGGCCGTAGCCCGTCTCGCGGCTCTTGAGCTGGTTAATGTCCTGGCAGATGAGGTAGCACTTGATGCCGTAGCCGGCCACGAAGGCCAGCGACTCTTGCATGATCTCCAGCTTCCCGAGGCTCGGGAACTCGTCCAGCATCATCAAGAGCCGGTGCTTGTAGTGCGCCACCGGCCGGCCGCCCTCGAAGTCCATCTTGTCGGCCAGCAGGCGCACGATCATGTTCACCATGACGCGCACCAGCGGCCGCAGGCGGGCCTTATCGTTGGGCTGGGTGACAATGTAGAGGCTTACCGGGTCGTCCTCGTGCATCAACTGCTTGATGCGGAAGTCCGACCGGCTGACGTTGCGGGCCACCACGGGGTCGCGGTACAGGGCCAGGTACGACTTGGCCGTGGACAGCACCGATCCGGCTTCTTCCTCGGGCCGATCCATCATGTCGCGGGCCGCCGAGCCGATGGCGTGATGGTTCTGGCCGTCTACGTGCCCGTAGGTCGCCATTTCCATCCAAAGCTCGCCAATGTCCCGGTTCGGGTCGGCCAGCATCGCATCGACGGACGGCAGCGTGGCGGTGCCGCCATCGTCCTTGGCCTTGTACAGCGCGTGCAGGATCACGCCGACCAGGAGCGCGAAGGCGGTCTTCTGCCAGTGCGAGTCCAGGCCCTTGCCGTCCGGGTCAACGATCAGCGTGGCAAGGTTCTGCACGTCACCCACCTCGTATTCGGTGCCGAGGCGGATTTCGTCCAGCGGATTCCAGCAGACGCCGCCCGAGGTGCTGGCCGGCTCGAAGCGCAGCACCTTGTTCTTGGCGTGCTTCTGCCGCCAGCCGGCGGTCAAGGCCCACAACTCGCCCTTCAAGTCGGTGATGACGCTGCTCGCGCCCCACGACAGCAGCGTGGGCACCACCAGGCCGACGCCCTTGCCCGAGCGCGTGGGCGCGTAGGTCAGCACGTGCTCGGGGCCGCTGTGCCGCAGGTAGAAGAAATTGCCGTCCTTGTCCTGCCAGCCGCCCACGTACACGCCGGTAGCCGTGGGTGCGGCCTTGCCGGTGACGATCTCCAGGACGTTGCGCTCGCGTGGCAGCAGGCCGGCCGCCTGAATGTCCTTCTTCTCGGCCCAGCGGGCCGAGCCGTGCAGGTACTCGTTCGCCTTCGAGCTGTTGGACGTGACGACCTTCGCCACGGCCACGCCCAGCAGGCCCACGGTCGAAACCAGCATCCCCATGCTGCCGGCCTTCATGATCTCGTCCGGGTACTGGCTGTACCACTTGTACGTCCAGTGCAGGATCGACCAGGGCGCGTACACGTGGCCCACGTTGGGGCCGAGGGTCGCGTGATAGGCGAACGTGTGGGCGAAGAACTGCGTCGCGGCCTGGAGGCCGCCGACCATCGAGGCCGCGCCCAGCACCGGCAGCAGCTTGCTCGGCTTCGGTTTGGCGGTTCGGACTTGCGGCCCTACCGCGTTGTTCATCTTGATCTTCATCTACTCCTTCCTTTCGACGTTTTGATGGAGCCTTTCGCGGTGATCGAGACGGCATCGCCGACCGCGATGCGCGTCAAGCGCCGGGCCGTGGCCTGGTCGATGGGCATAACCATGACCTCATCACCTCGTTTCAAGAGGGCCAGCGCCTGGCCCTCGATAGTCCTGGTGCCCTGGAACGTGAGCGCACCATCACCGGCAGTATATCGGGAATGCTTCGGTATATCGAAACCTTTTAGGCGCTTTGCCTCGCGTTCGGCGATGTACTTGTCGGCGGCGGCGACGCCCGGCGGCGTCTGGCCTACTCCTGTTCCTGGCCGAGAAATTCCCCGTCGCAGTGCGTGATCTGGTTGGGTTCCTTGCTGCTCCACGTGACGAGGAACATCACGCGGCAATAGCACTTCACTTCCGCCGGCGATGCGAACCACACCGAGTTCGGACAGTGCTCGCAAACGGTGCTGGCTTTGGGGCGGCGGTTTTCTTCCAAGGCGTCCAACGTCGGGCTTCCGGTGGACGGTGGCGGCGTGAAGGCCGGCGTCGGCGCGGTCGCCTCGGCCGGCGGCTGGCCGGCCGTCGCCTGCTCGGGCGACGGCTGCGGCTCCGGTAGCGTGCTGGTCGGCAGCGGGCCGCTGTCCAGGGCCGCCAGCGCCGCGTCCAGTTCGTCCTCGATGCTCTGGTCTTTCGGTTCGCTCATGGGTGTTCTCCTTGTTCAAAAGCGCCTGCCGCCGGCTCTCAAGAGCCGGATCGGTGAAGGTGATGGGTAGCTGGGAATCGACGGCGGCGCGGATCATCTGCGCCTTGAACTCCACCGTGCCGTTGACGGTGATGCGGTTGCCGTAGCGTTGCATCGCCAGGCGCAGGGCTTCTTGCAGCCCTTCGCGCGTGGCCTCGCGGGAGACTTGCAGGCGGTCACCGTCATCGCGCACGGCGCTCATGCCGGCGCGGAAGATGATCGTCCCCTTCTTCGTGATGTTGTCCACCGCCGGCGCGTGGCCGGGCTTCGCCTGGCCCTCGCCCCGGATGGTGTTGCCCTTGAGGCCCTGGGCCGCCTCGCGGGCGCGCAGGGCGGCCAGGGCGTCGGCGCCGCCGTGCTGCGCCTCCTTCTTGAGCCAGTCGGCCCACGTGCGCCGGCTGTGCTCGGCGTAGAGGGCCGTGCGCTCCTGCTGGAACTGCTTGTTGATCGCCTGGAGTTCGCTGCGCAGGGCCTTGCTCGCCTGGGCGTACAGCAGCTTCTTGTTCGCGCGGCCCTCGCCGACCACCTTAATCGTGGCGCGGCGCAGGCGGTTCGACCTCTTGGCCGCCTCGATCAGCCGATCCTTGCGATGCCGGGCGCGCTCCAGGGCCTGGGCGCGCGCCGTGGTCAAGCTCTGCTGCTCGGCCTTGTACTTCGCGTACAGCTCCACGGTGTTGACGCGAAGGCGGATGGGGTCTTTGCGGTACTGCCGCTTCGCGGTGGTTTGCGCCTGCCGTTCGGGCGAAGCCTCGAACGGGCCAAGCCGCGCCTCCAGGCTCGGCTTGGAAAGGTCGCGGGCTACTGTGCTCGCCTTCACCATCGTTCCGTCGCCGGCCTCGAACACGAGGCCATTGGCGCGGACGCGCAGCTCCATTCCGTTGTCCCGCATGACCTGGTGCAGTTCCTGCCAGGACTGCGCGCCCTTGATCTCGTCCAGGCACTCGCGCTTGATCCAGCCGACCAGGCTTTCAACGCCGGCATGCCGCTCCATGTCGGCGGCCCGGCCCTCCGCGCCGCGCTTGCGCGGCTCGTGGTTGTCGCGCTCCAGGCCGTAGTCGCGCTCCAGGGCCGTGCAGAGTTCCGCCAGCGCCCGGTGCGGGTAGTACGGCTCGTGCATCGTGTGCCGCGTCGGGTGAATCTTGTTGATGGCGATGTGGATGTGCAGGTTGTCGGTGTCGTTGTGGACGGCACTGATTCGCTGATGCTCGCCATAACCCAGCCCGACGCAGATGCGTTCCTCAATCGCGCGCAAGGTGTCGGCGCTGGGCTGCTCGCCGGCCCGGAAGCTGACGATCAGGTGGTAGGTCTTGTCGCCCTTCGCGCGGGTGTTCGTGTGCTGGGTCGCCAGCACCTCCGTGATGGCGTCCTGGATGGAACCGGCTTCGCAGTTCGTCGCCTGCACGTGGCCCAGCCGGTGGTCTTTGCTTTGGGCGTCGGTGATGTAGTTCGCCAGGCCCGCGAAGTCGCTCTTGCCAAGCGAGCGCATCGGCACGTGCTTGGCGATCATGGCCGCCCCTCCGGCTTTTTAGCCGCTAAAGAAGTCAAGGCTCGGCCCTCGGCTGAACCACGGCCTTCATGATCCGGCTCATTTCGTCCTGGGTGGCCTCGATCCGGCCCAGCAGGGCCAGGATGGTCGCCTCGCCGAACTGGAGCGTTCGCACGTCATCGGTCAGCCAGAGCTTGAGCAGGCCGCCAAGGCGGCCAAGGTCGCCGTTGACGCGCACCAGCTCGCGCACGTGCTGGTAGTCCATGACGCCCTTGATCTGGTAGCCCTGGCCCACGTCGCGCAGATAGCGCGCCACGCTGACGCCCGCCCTCTTGGCGTTCGCCTCGATCTCGTCTTTCTCTTCGGGGAACACCGGCACCCGCAGGTGCTGCCGCCGCCGGCGGCCGTGTTCCTTTTCGTCGTTCTCCATGCCTCGCCTCGTCTCTCATGCCGGCGGTAGCCGGCTGCCTCGCAGAGCAGGATGACCCGTTGAGCGCCCCCGGCGCGAATAAGGGACAGTGAAGATAGATAACCGGCTCGCCGGTTAGCTAACTTCACACATCCTGCCCGCCTTACGGCGTTAATAACACCAAGGAAAGTCTACACCAGCCATTACGATTTATCCGCAACTATCGCGCTATCAGGCCGCAAAAGCAGCAACGGATATAGCGAAAACCGCCACAATGGCCCATAATGCCGCTATCGAAGCGTGCCAATGCACGCCGATAGCGGACTTTTTGCGTTTCCGTAGCGCCGCTTAGTAGCGTTACATTTGCGATGAGAGGATTAGATGGACGAACACGATGCCAAAGACCTACCCCGAAGAGCTGGCTGAATGGGTGAAGGGACGGGAAGCCAAGAAGCCGCGCCAGGACAAGCACGTGGTCGCGTTCCTGGCCGTCAAGAGCGACGTTCAAGCGGCGCTCGATGCGGGCTATGCGATGAAAACGATCTGGGAGCACATGAAGGAAACCGGCCGGCTGCGCTGTCGGTACGAAACCTTCACCCAGCACGTGAAGCGGTACATCAAGGCCGCGCCGGTAGCTTCCCCGCCGCCTCCCGCCACTCCCCCGGACAGCCAGCCCAAGGGCGCGAAGCCCGAGCCGAAGGCCGCCCCGCCGGCCTCGGAATCCAAGAGTGAGCCGCCCAAGATCGGCGGCTTCACGTTTGATGCGACTCCAAAGAAAGAGGATTTACTGTAATGGCGAAAATTCACATGGTTCTGCAAGGCAAGGGCGGCGTCGGCAAGTCGATGATCGCGGCCACCATCGCGCAGTACAAAGCCGGCAAGGGACAGAAGCCGCTTTGCATCGACACCGATCCGGTGAACGCGACGTTCGAGGGCTACAAAGCCCTCAACGTGCGCCGGCTCAACATCATGGACGGCGACGAGATCAACACCCGGAATTTCGACGCCCTGGTCGAGATGATCGCGTCGGCCGAGGGCGACGTCATCATCGACAACGGGGCCAGCTCGTTCGTGCCGCTGTCGCACTACCTCATCAGCAACCAGGTGCCGGCGCTGCTCCAGGACATGGGCCACGAACTCGTGGTGCATACGGTCGTCACCGGCGGCCAGGCCCTGGTGGACACGGTGAGCGGCTTCGCCCAGCTCGCCAGCCAGTTCCCGGCCGAATGCCTGTTCGTGGTCTGGCTGAACCCGTATTGGGGGCCAATCGAGCACGAGGGCAAGGGGTTCGAGCAGTTGAAGGCGTACACGACCAACAAGGGCCGTGTGTCCGCCATCATCCAGATTCCGGCGCTGAAAGAGGAAACCTACGGCCGCGACTTCGCCGAAATGCTCCAGGATCGGCGCACCTTCGATGAGGCCCTGGCCGATTCGGCGCTCACGATCATGACGCGGCAGCGGCTCAAGATCGTGAAAACCCAGCTCTTCGCCCAGCTCGAAAACGCGGCGGTGCTCTGATGGCGGCCGACGACAAGATCGAGGAGCTGATACGGGAGATCGCGGCCAAGCACGGCATCGCCGTGGGCCGCGACGATCCGATCTTGATCCTCCAGACCATCAACATGAAGCTGATGCAGGACAGCGCATCGGCCCAGCAGGAAATCTTGGACGCCTTCAAGTCGGAACTGGAGTCCATCGCCCACCGATGGGGTGATGACGCCAAGGGAAAGGCGGAAAGGACGCTCAACGCGGCGTTGGCGGCCAGCAAGGACGCCATGACGCGGGGAATGCAGGAGGGCGCGAAGGCGGCCGCCGAGGCCGTGCGGCGTGAGGTTGAGGCGGTGACGGCGCAGCTCGTCGCGCCGATCCGCGAGGCGCGGCGCGTCGCCATGATGAACATGGTCGCGGCCGGCATGGCGGTCGTGGCCGCCGGCCTGGCCCTGTGGGCCTCGCTGTAGATGGCGATGCGGGATCTCATCGTCAGAACTGGCGATGGTCGACCGCGCCGGCGGCATCGCCAGGTTCGGCGATGCTGGCCAGCTCCCGGCATCGTCGCTTGTGACGATGCTGCAGGATGATTCCACCAGGCCCTCGGCGGGCCTCCCTCGCCAGAAATGGCGATGCTCGAGAAAAAAGCCCGGCGACCGCCGGGCTTCGTTTTTATGCGGGCCTGGCTGACAGGCCCAAGGACTGCGATCTCCCTGGCCGCTCCTGGGCCTGGGATTGCTTGCGCTCCTGCTCCTGCTTGCGCATCAGCAGCTCATGCCGGCGGGCGGCCTCGCGCATGGCATCCCAATCGGAAGCCAGCTCGGGGTTCTCGGCGCGCATCTTGCGCGTCGCCAGCTCTTCGATCTTCGGCGAGTGCAGGCCCATGCCTTCCTTGATCTCGCGGACGGCCTCCAGGCGCGCGTGAAGCGTCTGCAAGCGGGCCTGCTGCTGCGCCTGCTGGTTCTGCCAGGCTCGCTTAGAGCCGGGCAAGGAAAGCCGGCCAGGCGCGGACGCCTGGGTCTGCTGCAAACGGGCCTGCTGCCGGTCGATCAGGTTTTCTAGCCTGTCCTCGATGTGCTCCACCTGGTCGTGCTTGGCCTGCACGTAGAGCGCCAGGGTTTCGGGGTAGGACTGCTCGACCGGGGCCGCCTCTAGGGTGGCCTGCTGCTCGATCTCGGCCGCCTGGGCGGCCTCCAGCAAGTCGGCTCCGGTGTCCTCGCGCGAAGCGCCGAAGGCGGCACCGCCGAGGGTGGCCGGCGCGCTGACGCGGGCCGGCTTGGTGGCGCGGCTCTCGGTGCCGCTGCCGGGGATGGTGAGTCGTTTCAAGGGCGTGCCTCCTTTTTAGCCGCTAAAGCTACATGGAGCGCCCCCGCGTCAGTTTCGGGGCCTCTGCGGCGACTGCCGCCTTGCCCTGGGCGTTGTAGCTGATGCTCTTTGCGCTCCCAATTTCAGGTACTTTATCGAAATCTGACCGAGCGTGCATGACAAAGTTCTTGCCGATCTGCTGGTACACGTTGGTGGCGTCGGCATGAACGATCACGCCGGCGTGGGTCTGCTTCTTGTCGGCCGCTTGGGCCGTGTACAGGTTGTAGATGCCGGGCTTCAACGCGCCCGCCTTGTCTACTTTCTGATTCGTCCAAGCGCCGTCCTTTTCGGCCTGAACGATGCGTTGACCGTTCATGACCAAGAGGCGTTCTTTCATCGGGCACTCCTATGGTTGCCGTAGTTCTCAAAAGGGTGATGGTGGCCCCATGCAAGCCGCGCTCCAACAAAAAAGCCGACCTCGGCAAAGCGAGGCCGGCTCTTCCCAGCGGCCGGGTTGTGCGTTTTGTCAGGGTTCCAGGGTAATTTTAAGGAAAACCAACCGATTTATCAGGTCTTTTTGCGTCCGCCGCTGGTCGGATCGGCCGCCCGGCCTTGCGCCATGACGGTTTCCAGGGCCTCCAGCCGGCCGCGAAGCCCGGCCGCTTCCTCGCGGGCCTGGGCAGCGTCGCGCTTCGCCTGGTCGCGCTCGCCCTGGGCGGCGGTCAGCCGCTCGGCCTGGCGGTGTGCCTCGGCCGCCATCGCCTTGCGCTGCTCCTGGTGGGCCTGCTCGGCCGCCTCGGCCTTGGCCTGCACCTTCACCAGCTCCGCGCGCACCTGGTCGCGCTCGGCGGCGGCCGCCTCGGTGGCCTTCCGCTGCTCGGCCTGAGCGGCGCGCGCCTGGTCGGTCGCCTGGTTCGCCCGCTCCAGGTCGGCACGCAGCTCGCCGGCGCGGCGCTCGATCTCGGCGGTACGGCTGTTCGCGGCCGCGAGGTCGGCCCGCAGGGCCTCCACCTGGTCGGCGCTGGCCGTGGCCCTCTCCTGGGCCTTGTCGCGCTCTGCGCGCGCCTGGCGGGCTTCCTGATGGGCGTGATCCAGCTCCGTGCGCAGCTCGCCGGCCCTGGCCTCGGCCGTGGCCGCGCGCTCGCTGGTCGCCGCGAGCTTGCCGCGCAGCTCGTCGGCCTCGCCCTTGGCGGCCGCCTCGACGGCCTCCAGGGCCGCGATGCGGGCCTTGGCCTCGTCCAGCTCGCCGGTGAGCTGGTCGGCCAGCTCTGCGGCTTCCTGGCGCGCTGCTTCCGTCTCCTGGCGCACGGCCTCCAGCGCCTCGCGCTCGGCGGCCAGGCGGTTGTTCGCCATTTCCAGCGCCACGGCCCACAAGTCGCCGCCCAGCTCGGCCAGCTTGTCAGTGATCGCCTGCGGTGCCGGCTCGCGGATCGGGGCGGCCTGGCTGGCCTTGCGTGCGCGCCACTCGTTCATCGCCTCGCTGATGGTGGTGAAGCTGCCGCTGCCGAGCTGCTTGCGCACGTTCGCCAGCGTGGGGTTCTGGCCGGCCGCGTCCAGTTCGTCGGCCACCGCAAATATCTGCTCCTTCGAGATCGCCATGTCGGGCCTCCTTTGGCCGGTTGTATGTTGTAGCGTGAAGCATACTACAACATACAACACTACGCAAGCGGTTTAGCTGAACTTTTTTTAGCGGCTAAAACGCGGGCAAAAAAAGCCCCGCTCGATGGCGGGGCGATGGGTGGGGGTCGGTGGTCGGCGATGCCCGGCGCTGGGCGTGTCAGCCCTCCAGCAGCGCGACAAGCTGCACGGTGCCAAGGTCGGCCTCGAACTCCTGGCCGTCATCCTCGTATTTGAGCCAGGCCCAGCCCTCGGCCGGGGGCCGGCGGTTGAGGATCAGCCGTGCCGGCCGGTCGTCGTGCTTGACCTGGATGATGGCCTTCTTGAGCTTGTCGGGGTCGGCCTCCTTCGGCTCCTTCTTCCCCTTGGCGTCATCATCCTGCGGCCCCTGCTCGCCGTCGCCGGCCTCGGCGTCGGTCTTGCCGGTCAGCGCATCGACGGTGTTGGGATCACGGTCGCCGTCCTCGTGACTGCGCTTGTCCTCCAGGAACTCGCGCAGCAGCTTCACCGAGCCGCGCGTCAGCTCCTGGCTGTCGTCGGCCAGCCAGGCGGCCACCTCGTCGGGGTTCTTCTTGTAGGCCGTCACCAGCTCGTTGATGACAGTCACGTCCTTGCCCCGGCCGCTATTGAACGCCTCGGCAATGGGTTCGGGCAAGTCCAGCAGCGTGACGTGCTGCGTGACGAAGGCCGGCGACTTGCCGATCTCCTTGGCGATCTCGCCCTTCTTCTTGCCCTTCGCCAGCTCGCGGCCGATGAAGTCGGCGATCTCACGCGCCGTCAGCTCGTTGCGTTGCAGGTTCTCGATAACCTGGTCGGCCTCGTTGTAGTCGTTGTCGATGAAGGCCGGGATCGTGGTCTTGTGCGCCCACTTCGAGCCGCGATAGCGCCGCGCGCCGTGGTTGATGAGGTAGCGCCCCGGTGCGTCCGGGTTCTCGCGCACGCTGATGGGCGACTTCACGCCGCGCGCTTTGATCGTCTCGCCGATCTCCGCGATGCTCTCCGGCGAGAAGCCGGGGTTGTCGGCCGTGCGCGGCTGGTGCGGGTCTTCGTCGATCAGGTCAAGCGGCAGCTCCTGCGGGCCTGCGCCGCCGGCGTTGGCCGCCGGCTGCTCGTTCAGCAGGCCGGCCAGGTCGCCCAGCCCGTCCAGGCCCAGCCCGGACGATTGCGGCTTGTCCTGCTCCTTCTTCTTGGCGTTGGTCTTGGCGCTCATTGCGCGATCTCCATCTTCGTGAACACGTAATCCGCCAGCGCACGCACCTCCTGGGTGGCCTTCCGCGCGGCGGTCTTCTTGATCTTCCACACCGGCATCTGCTCGCCCAGCGCCTCGGCGATGCTGTCACGCGCGCCGATGCTGAACGGCAAGATGAGCTGCGGGTATGCCTGCTGCAACGTCGCCAGGTTGTTGACGTGGCGCGGCTTCCGCGCGTCCACCTTGTTCGGCACCATGCCGAGGAAGCGCAGCTTGGGGTTCTGCTTGCGCAGGTTGCTGATGACCGCGACCATCTTCTTCATGCCCTGCAAGCTGTACGCCTCCATTTCGATGGGCGACAGCATGTAGTCGGCCGTCAGCACGGCCGCCGTCATGGCGACGCCAAGGGAGGGGGCCGTGTCGATCAGGCACACGTCGAAGAACTCGCCCAGCGCGGCCACACTGGCCCGCAGCGCGGCGGCCGCCTGGGAAAGCTCCATCTTGTCCAGGTTCGCCAGGTTGGCGTCTGCCGCGATCAGCGCCAGGCCGTCATCCTCCCGGTCAGCGAACCAGGCGCGCAGCTCGTCGCCGCCGGCGGTGAACATGCGACTGGCGGGATAGCCCGAGTCGTGGCCGGCCAGCGTCCAGCTCGCATTGCCCTGGGTGTCCAGGTCGATCACTGCAACCCGAAGGCCGCGCTCCTGGAAGTCGAACGCCAGGTGGCAGGTTGCGAACGTCTTGCCTTGACCGCCTTTCTGAATTGCCGTGACCAGTGTTTTCATGAGTTGGGTTCCTGTTTCCTCTTTCCCTTGGCGTCGGCTTCCCAACGCTTGACGATGAACGCTTGATGCTCCGGCAGTACCGCCGTCACCCGCTCGAAGCCCTGCGGGAGCACTTCCCCCGCCACTGCCCACACGCGGCTGACCGCTTGCGATACCGCCCCCTTGGTCAGCCCCAGCGAGGCCACAAACTCGGCCTGGGGCCTTCCATCGACCAGCACGCCGCGCGCTATGTCGATGGTCTGTTGCCCGATCTCCAGGCCCTTGATCGCCGCCTGGAATTGGGCTTCGGTTAGCCGTTTCTTCATGGAGAACACCCATATAAACTCCACACCCGGTTGTTGAACAAAAGGCGGTGCCAGCCGCCGACCATGTGCAGAAGTTTAGCTAAACTCGCCGCCCGCGTCAAGCGTTTTAGCGGCTAAAAATGGGCGCGTGATCTTCTTTCTTGGCGTTCAACCTGGCCGCGTCAGCGGCACTCATGAAGAACGTCATCAGCGGGCCGACCGTGCGGCTCGAACCGTTGGCAAAGCACACGTCGAACTGACCGCCGGCGGTGTGCGGATCGACGCCTTCCACCAGTCGCCAGGGGTCAAGGCCCCATTCCTCGGATTGCGCGCTGTACCAATAGGCCGGCGCATCGCCGTTCAAGTCGCTGGCCGCGTACTCGCGCACCAGGACGGCCACCCGGCCGGTGTTCGGCTCCACGAATCCCGGCGGGTAGGGTAGGGTCTGTTTTTTCATGTCAAAGCCCCTTCGGCTTGTAGATCGAAACGAAGTAGGTGATCGCGGTCAGCACCGCGAAGTACGCCAGGAACGACCAACCGGCATACACGCCAGGCGTGTTCCAGTGGTAGAGCATCCGCACGAACTGGAAGAAGGTGGCAATCGACAGCACCCACTTGAGGATCGGCCAGACCAGCACGGTCGCCACCCATACGAACTTGACCAGGCCGGCCAGCAGGCCAGCACCGGGGGCCTTGTTGGGGGCAGCAGACGCGGCGGCAGGCTCCACCGGCGCGGGCGCGGCGGGCTGCTCGATCTCCTTGGGGAACTTGATGATGTTGGACATAGCTTGACCCTCCACGCGCTTACGTGTTGAATGCTGGGTGCTCCCACTCGGAAGCATGGTTACGGTGTGCCAGCACCAGGCCAAGCGCCCCGGATCACTCCGGGGCGTTCCTCCACCTGGGGCCGCCCTTGATCTTGCCTCGGCTCACGCAATACTCCTTCTTGGCGTCCTCGATAGGCCCGGCCGTTGCCGACCGGGCCATGTGCTCTTACCAGCCGGCCCGGCGCTTGGCCTGCTCGACGGCTTCCATCGACCAATGGCCCTTGGCCTGCCCCTCCAGGGAGCATCCGGCGAAGTACGCCTTGCCGCGCAGTTCCTCGGCTTTGCACACCAGCTCGGCCGCCTCGGCCATCATGGCCGCGATCTCGTCACGGCGGGCCGGGAAGTCGGTCGCTGCCGCGCCCTCCAGCTCGTCAATCCAGGGCATAATCTTGTTGTCGCTCATCGGACTTTCTCCGGTAGTTGACCTGGGCAATGTGCCCGGCCTTCAAGTGCTATATTAGGGCAAAATGCCCTAACCTGTCAAGCACTTTAGCTAAACTTTTTTCGCTTTACCGGAATCCGAAGGCTAAACTTTAGCCGCTAAAACCTTTCCCTTGGCGTCAATCCTCTTTCCAGATCACGCCCAGCCCGGCCTGGTCGCACAGGATCGCCCATGCCGCATAGGGAATCGGGGTGTCCTCGCCGATCCAGCGGCGGATCGTGCGGTCGCCCTTCGCGCCCAGCCCCAGCGCCTTCGCGGCCTTGCTGCCGCTGAACCCGGCCAGGCGCAGCACCTCTCGGACTTCCTCGCCGGTCGGTTGCGCCCAGCGTTCGGCCGGCTTCAAGCACTCCAGCCGGATATTGGCGTCGTTCGTCATTCGTTCGTTCTCCTGGTCAAGTGATAAGCCGCAACTGGTCGAAGCCGTAGATCGACTGGATGCAGCTCGGGTCTGAATCGACCACGCGCCGGCCTGCGCGATTGGTCTTGTACGTTACCGGCCTGTCGTCGTGCGCCCACACCTGGCGGGTGTCGGGATGCACCTTCACGATGATGATGCGCTTGCCGATGTAGCGGTCGAAAACCGGGTGATGGACGCTCACGATCTCGCACCGCTGGCCGGGCTTGAACTCCACCAGGTCGGCCGGGCCTCCATCGCCATTCCTGGCGATGCTGCAGGTTGCCGCGCTCGCTCGCGGCATCGTTGTTTCCGGCGATACAGGCCCGCCCTCGCCCGGCTCGGCATCGTCGGCTTTGACGATGCTGCAGGTCATCGTCGTTTCTGGCGATGCGGGATCTCGCTCCGGGCCTGCGCCGGTGATTTTTCCCTTGGCGTCCAACCCGGCGGCCCTGGCCGCCTTGATCCTGGTCGCGGCCTCGGCCGCCCAGCGCCTGGCGATGAAGGCCCGATGCGAGGGCAGCACCACATCGACCAGGACGAACCCCGGCGGCACCAGGACGGTCGCCGGTGCGCGCCGCGCCGGCGGCTCCAAGCCGGCCAGCCAAGCGGGCAGGGGAGCATCGGCCAGGCGGTCGCGGTAGCTGGCCTCGACCATCACCGGGCGCTTCTTCTCGGCTCGCTGCGCAGCCAGGATGCCGCGCGCAACCTCGTCCACCGTCATGCAGCCCTGCGCCGTGTCGAAGTGCGAGCGGTAGCCCGTTTCGGAGATAAACGGCCTGTCCAGGTCGATGACGTGGAACTGGAAGTGGGCACCCAGCGGCCCGCCGTAGCCGGCCTCGTACTCCACCAGGGCGCGCATGTCGCCATCCGCGACCAGGAACTGGCCGCGCTGGCCCCACAAGGGCACGTCGCCAGGCACCGCCGCGCAATGGCGCTCGATGACCTGGCCGGGCGCGTCGTGGTCGGCCATGCTGCCCACGTGCGTTCCGCCGTTCATCTTCCAGATGACGGCCTCGTATCGGTCGCTGGCCGCCTCGGCGGCCGCACCGTCACCGCGCATGATCGCCGCGTCGATCTCCACCACGGCCGCCACGGCGGCGGCCAGCAGCTCGTCGCGGTCGGTGGGCAGCTCGGCCAGCAGCTCGGCCGCCGGCGCGTTCCAGTCCTGGCCCGGCTGGGCCGGCGTCTTGCGTTTCTTCGCCATCGGCCGGCCCCTCAAGTGTCAGCACGCCGCCACGCGATCACGTCGCGGGCTTCGTAGCCGTGGCGCTTGCAGTCGTCGCAGAATCCCGAGCTGAACCCCTTGTGGTTCGTGCCGATCCATGCGGCCGGCTTGCCGCATTCGTGGCCGTAGGTGCCCGGCTCGGCGTTGTGGCACTTGCCGTCCGTCGCGTAGCTGTTCGTCGGTGCCTGGGGAGCGTTGTTCCTGGTCATGGTCGCCTCCTGGAAGCCCCGGCCGAAGCCGGGGCCGCCCCTCATCAGTCAATAGCCCGGTAGATCGCGGCCGCCTCGGCGTGGCTGGCTGCGAAGCCGCGCAGGAAGTGATAGCGGTCGATCAGGGCATCGCCGGCGTCCGTGTCGGCGGCCTCGGCCGCGAGCTGACCCAGCGCGAACAGGGTTGCGACAATGCCGGCGGCGTCGGCCGACAACTCGCCTCGGAAGCCGTTGCCGTCCACCTCGATCTCCAGGCGGTCGGCCAGGTCGGGGGCCATGTAAAAACCGCCGTCCGACAAGGTGTAGTAGTGCCAATACGCGCCGCTGTAGCGTTCGCAGAGCCGGCGAAGCCAGGCATACACCAGGGCCTCGCCGCGCATCATCAGACGCGGGCCGAAGTAGGCGGGCAGGAAGTCGAGGCGCTGGGCCTCGGCGACCAGGGAAGCGGTAACGGGTTGCTCTTGGGTGTTCATCGGACTTTCTCCGGTAGTTGACCTGGGCGAAATGCCCGGCCTTCAAGTGCTATATTAGGGCAAAATGTCCTAATCGTCAAGCACTTTAGCTAAACGTTTTAGCCGCTAAACCTTGCCCTTTCCCTTGGCGTGCATTACAATGTAATTCACGAACCCAACCGGAGAACCAATCATGGCTGCAAACCAGCTCGTACAAACGCGCATCGACGGCGCGATCAAGGAAGAAGCGGCGGCCGTCCTGGCCGCGATGGGCCTTACCGTGTCCGACGCGGTGCGGCTGCTGCTCACGAAGGTGGCCCAGGACAAGGCGCTGCCCTTCGAGCCGCTGATTCCGAACGCCACCACCATCGAGGCGATGAAGGAAGCCCGCAAGGGCAAGCTGCCGCGCTTCGCCACCGTCAACGATCTGATGGCCGATCTGCATGCGGCAGATTGAGCGCACCGGCCAGTTCAAGCGCGACTACAAGCGCGAGGCGAAAGGGCAGCACCGGGCCACGCTCGACGCCGACCTGGTGCCCGTCCTGGTCGCGCTCGCCGACGACCAGCCGCTGGAACCTCGGCACCGCGACCACGCGCTGACCGGGGACTGGAAGGATCACCGGGATTGCCACGTCAAGCCCGACCTGGTGCTGATCTACCAGAAGCCCGACGCCGACACGCTGCGCCTGGTGCGCCTCGGCTCTCACTCCGAACTCGGCTTGTGATCGGCGCGGGCCTGGCCCCGCGTCTCACGTTTCATTGACACTTGAGGGGCGCTTTCCGCGCCACCGGCCGAGCTGGCCGACCCCCTTCCTTGGCGTAAAACCTGCGGCGGTGGAGCTGCTGCGATGCTTGAGGATCGCGCGGCCGGTCGAACCGCGGCGACCTGGTTGGGGAGTGTGAGGGGGCTTTGCCCCCTCGCAAGCTCTCGAACTTACTGCCTTCCGCCAGGCGCTTGCGCCTGGCTCTCCTAAGCCGTAGCGCCGAAGGCGCTCCATTGTGGGGTGAGGCCGCAAGGCGGCCGAGGGGCGTAGCCCCTGGGGGGATGGGAGGCCGCTTGCGGCCGGGTGGGATCGAGAAGGGGGGTTTCCCCCCTTCGGCGGCCGGTCATGCTGCGCGGTAGCTTGGGCCGTGTTGCCGTTTTTTTCGCCAGCCTCTGGTTAAAACTACCTGGTTATATAAAAAGGTTATAAAGACGGTTAAAAACCTGGTTAGCATGACCGAAAAACGCGCGTAAACCGTTGTCACGCCAAGGAAAAGCGCGAAGAGGCCGCCCCTCAAGTGTCAATGGATAAGCCCCCCATGTGTCAATACGCTGCCCCTCAAGTGTCAAGAACCGCGCCCCTCAAGTGTCAGTAGGGCCGCCCCTCAAGTGTCAATACCGGGGCAGGGTTCCTAACAGGGTTATCCACAACTTCGGTGGATAACTCCATGCCGATCAGGCACTTAGGCCGCCTCGGCGGCCGCCTGGACGGCTCGACCAGGCCGAAATCGGCCGCTGCCCCCCAAGTGTCAACATCGCGCCGGCCCCGCTGCCCCTCAAGTGTCAACGTCAGGGCTGCGCCGGCCGGCCTCGGCCGACTTGTCCCGAAACTGTCCACAACGGCCGCGCCGGTGGGGCAGGGCAGGGAAGGCCCCGGAAACGGGCCAGGAAGGCCCGTCAGGGCCGCAAAGCCCAGCGGCGAGGGCCACCGGCCCGGTGAGGGGTCTCCTCGTTTTCAGTGCAATAAGTGACGGTACGAAAAGCTAGCACTGGCGCGGAGGTGGTGTTGGTAGATCGTTGATTTCATTGACTTTCCTGTTCACTTTCAAATCTGCGATTCGTGGCGTCAAACCGTGGTCGGTTTCATCCATTGGTGCCAGTTATCGATGCATTTGGCCGCGAAGGCAGGATTTGGTCAGCATAGCGGTCAACCGGGAAGCGAAACACACCCCGCAAGTTGATGCTCTCCAGCCTGGGGTTCTACGCCGGAACCCCAGAAAATTCCGTCATTCCACATTGTGAACGTCAATCGGTTTGTTGCCTGACGTGCCGAGCGAGTAACTCAGTCGGTAAATGCCTGCCCGAACTGCCGTGCCCGCTTTACATCGTCGGTATGCAAGTAAATCGACGTGGTCGAAATCGACGCGTGACGCAGGTTATCTCGTACGGCGCTCAGCTCAACCCCTCTGGCGATCGCGTGGGTCGCATGGGTGTGCCGCATCCAGTGCGGAGAGGCCCGATGCAGCTTTTCAGCCAGCACCGGATGGTCGTTCTTGATAATCTGCGCGACGAGCCGAAAAAACCGGCGCATGACTTCCCACAGCCGCAAGGGCTTGATGCCGGCATCGGCGTCGTCAAGGCTGCCAATCAGGGACGTGGTCGGATTCCAGTGAGCACGGCTGACAGGAAGCCCCCGCTCCTGCAGATATCGGTCCAGCGCTGTGCGCGCTAGGGGTGTCAGGGTAACGCGGGCTGGCTTGCCGCCCTTGCCGACCACGTGCAGCCAGTGATCACCGGCTGCGTCGACTTCGATGCTGCGCAGTGTGGCGTCAGCCAGTTCGCTGATCCGCAGTCCCGTTGCGTAGCCGAAATCCAGCATGAACCGCAACCGTTGCGCAGCGGGCGCCTGCCAGCCGTACGACCACTCGAGCCCGTTGGCGATGGTGCGCGTCAGCATCCATTCTCCTTCGGTGAAAGCGTGCGAGGTTTCAAGAGCCATGGCGCGCTTGCTGCCGCGTACCTTGATGCCGGAGAATGGGTTGGCCACGACGTAGCGCTGCTCGACCAGCCAGCGGAACATGGCGCTGAGCACGGCAAGCGCATGCGCAATCGAACGGGCCGAGAGGTTGTCGACAAACGGGCGCCAGTCCGTTGATGTGCGCGGCCGCGGTGGCCCGACCCAGCGTTCTCGCGGTGTAGGTCTGCGCAGAAACGCCCTGTAGTCGGTGGCATCCCGGGTGGTCAGCGAAGACAGCGCCTTGCCGCGAGCAACGATGCCCCAGAGAATCAGCCGTTCGGCTTCCTTGCGGTAGGCCCGCTGCGTGGCCGGGGATTCGTGCAACGCGAGCCATGCCTGGATAGCGTCGTAATCGTTGTCGACGCCGAGGATGCAGGCCGACACCGGTGCGCGGAAGGCGCCGGCGGATCCGTCGATCTCGTGCGGTAGCCGTAGTTGCTCCCAAGGCGTCACGACTGACTGCCGATCCGCGATGATCAGTGCGCGGGCCCGCTCCGTGAGCGCCGGGTACGCGGCAAAGAAGGCCTCGATCCTTCTTGCACTGGCCGGCCCGAGACCCGGAATGACGGTCCACCACTGCCGGCGACGCGGAATCCGTACCGTGAGATCGGCCAGGGTCCGGATGCCGGCCGCGTGCAGGGTGCGGGCAGCGCGATTCGGCAGCCAGTGCGCAATGTCGTCGCCGATCTGCGGAGCTGGCGCAGGCATGATGCGCAGTAGCTCGACAGCCTGCGTGGTGGCGCGCGCATGATGCATACGCTTTTGGGCCGGGCATTCGAACAGCGTGGCCAGATCTGCCCGCTGTCGGTTACGGGCATAAAGTGCCAGTTGCCGGCGGATCTGGCCGATGACGCCGCGGGCTGACTGGCTGTGGCTGAGCCGATCTTGCATGTACCGGTGTGCCGCCTCACGCGAGGATGCGCCCTCGTACCAGGCACGCAGCGCTGCCAGTGCATCAGCATCAGGAAAGTCGGTCGGGATGTCGGCGGCGGACGGGCTCGTGGGGCGCGTTTTCATGTCATCGAGTTTAATATGGAAACAATGCCACAGAGATAATAAAGCTTATCTCTGTAGAATGCGGGAGTTCAATATTTCTGTCGTACCCCATGTCGTGATATCACAAAATTGAAGGATCTGACGTTGCGTGGAGAGGATGGTCGATGATCAACAAGAATAAGCTGCTCAGCGTCTTTTCCGACGCCGAACAGGAAGCCCTGTATGGCCTGCCTGATTTCGACGATGCGCAGCGGCTGGAATACCTGGCATTGACCGAATCCGAACTGGCGCTCGCCAGTAGCCGGCCCTCCATACCCGCGCAGGTCTATTGCATCTTGCAGATTGGCTACTTCAAGTCCAAGCACGCCTTCTTCCGCTTCGATTGGGACGAGGTTGAGGACGATTACGATTTCGTGTTGAGCCGCTATTTCCACGGCGAGCCGTTCGAACGCAAGCCGATCACCCGGCACGAGTACTACGCCCAGCGCGAACAGATCGCTGAACTGTACGGCTATCGACCGTGGGTGGCCGCCTTCCTGCCGCAACTCATGCAGCAGGCCGCGCAGATCGTACGTCGCGACGTGACACCGGGATTCGTCGCCGCCGAGCTCATCGTGTGGCTCAATGAGCACAAGATGATCCGGCCCGGCTACACGACCTTGCAAGAGCTAGTCAGCGAAGCCCTGTCCGTCGAACGTCGGCGGCTGGGCGACCTGCTCACCGGCGTATTGGACGAATTGACCCAAACCGCGCTAGACCAACTTCTGGTGCGCGATGATACTCTGTCGAAACTGGCGGCGCTGAAACAGGATGCCAAGAATTTCGGCTGGCGTCAGATGGTCCGCGAACGCGAAAAGCGCGGCACGCTGCAGCCGTTGCACGAAATCGCCAGGACGCTGCTGCCCCGGCTGGATATCTCGCAGCAGAACGTGCTGTACTACGCAAGCCTGGCGAACTTCTATACCGTCCACGACCTGCGCAACCTGAAGGCGGATCAGGCGCAGCTCTACCTGCTGTGTTACGCCTGGGTGCGCTTCCGACAGCTCACCGACAACCTGGTCGATGCGATGGCCTTCCACATGAAGCAGCTCGAGGAAGAAAGCAGCGCGGGCGCGAAACAGTCACTCATCGCCGAGCAAGTAAAACGCCATCGGGAAACGCCGCAGATCGGCCGCCTGTTGTCGCTCTATGTGGACGACAGCGTAGCCGATCCGACGCCGTTCGGCGAGGTGCGTCAGCGCGCCTATAAAATCATGGCCAAAGATGTGCTACAAAACACGGCGCAACGCATGACGGTCAAGCCGCTGAGTCAACTGGCACTACACTGGTTGGCGGTGGACGGCCTAGCCAAACGTATTCGCCGTCACCTGCGCCCCTTGTACGTCGAGCTCGACTTCGTCGGCACCTCCCCAGACAACCCGTGGCTCGCGGCGCTGGCTTGGGTCAAGGGGGCCTTCGCCAAACAGCAGCGCCTGTCACAACGACCGCTCGCCGAATGTCCCGCGGCCACGCTGCCGAAGCGCCTGCGACCGTACCTGCTGATCTTCGGCGCTGATGGTCAGCCGACCGGTTTGCACGCCGATCGCTACGAATTCTGGTTGTACCGCCAGATCCGGAAGCGCTTCCAGTCGGGAGAGATCTATCTCGACGACAGTCTGCAACATCGTCACTTCTCCGACGAGCTTGTTTCGATGAACGAGAAGGCCGACGCGCTGGCGCAGATGGAGATCCCGTTCCTGCAGCAGCCAATCGATGCCCAACTCGATGCGTTAGCGGCCGAGTTGCATGCACAATGGCTGGCCTTCAACCGAGAGCTGAAACAGGGCAAGCTTACGCACCTGGAATACGACAAGGATACGCAGAAGCTGATTTGGCGCAAACCGAAAACCGAGAACCAGAAGGTGCGTGAGCAGGCATTCTACGAGCAACTGCCATTCTGCGATGTTGCCGACGTGTTCCGCTTCGTCAACGGCCAGTGCCAGTTCCTGTCGGCGCTGACGCCATTGCAGCCGCGCTACGCGAAGAAGGTAGCGGACGCCGATAGCCTGATGGCGGTTATCATCGCTCAGGCAATGAACCATGGCAACCATGTCATGGCGCGCACCAGCGACATTCCGTACCACGTTCTGGATAGCACCTACCAGCAGTATCTGCGTCAGGCGACGCTGCATGCGGCCAACGACTGCATCAGCAACGCCATCGCCGCGCTGCCGATCTTCCCGTACTACTCGTTCGATCTCGATGCGCTGTACAGCGCCGTCGATGGGCAGAAATTCGGCGTCGAGCGACCGACCGTGAAGGCGCGTTACTCGCGCAAATACTTCGGACGAGGCAAAGGCGTCGTCGCCTACACGCTGCTGTGCAATCATGTCCCGTTGAACGGCTACCTAATCGGCGCGCACGAGTACGAGGCGCATCACGTGTTCGACATCTGGTATCGCAACACGTCGGATATAGTGCCGACTGCGATCACCGGCGACATGCACAGCATCAACAAAGCCAACTTCGCTATCCTGTATTGGTTCGGGTTGCGCTTCGAGCCTCGCTTCACAAACCTCGATGACCAGTTGCAGGAATTGTATTGTATCGACGACCCGGCGCTGTACGAGAAATGCCTGATTCAGCCGATCGGACAAATCGATCGGCAGCTCATCACCAGTGAGAAGACAAATATCGATCAGATCGTCGCCACGCTGGGCCTCAAAGAGATCACGCAGGGCTCGCTGATCCGCAAACTATGTACGTACTCGCAGGAAAACCCGACACGTCGCGCGATTTTTGAGTTCGATAAGCTCATTCGTACCATCTACACGTTGCGTTACCTGCGCGACCCGCAGCTCGAGCGAAACGTGCATCGCTCCCAAAACCGCCTCGAGTCTTACCATCAGCTTCGTTCGACCATCGCCCAGGTCGGCGGCAAGAAGGAATTGACCGGCCGCACCGACATCGAAATCGAGATCAGCAACCAGTGCGCCCGGCTGATCGCCAACGTCATCATTTTTTACAACTCGGCGATTCTGTCGCATCTACTGACGAAATGGGAGGCCAGTGGCAACGCCAAGGCGCTGGCGCGGCTTACGCAGATATCACCGGCAGCCTGGCGGCATATCCTTTTGAACGGGCACTACACTTTTCAAAGCGACAACAAAATCGACCTGGACGCGCTCATTGCAGGGCTCGAATTGGAGTGATCGAATTTTCGGCGGTTCTGGCTTGGAATCCCTTATTCCTGTTACGGTGGAATACGATGCCACAACCAGGTAATCCTTTACCCCCAGCCGTGGTCAACACCTGGCGACTGAGCGTCGGCACGTCGCTGTTCGTGATCGATATCCTGGCCGACGGCAGCTGGCGACCGGCGTATATTGCGCCAAAGCGGCTGGGTGGCTGGACGATGGATGTGTTGCCGAACATGCCGCCGACGTTAGTCGATATCGCTCCCTCGGTACGCACCTGGGCGCGACAGTACGGCGCGAATGTAACGAACCGGCGCACGCCGGCGCGCCGGTTTCCCGCGCAAACCGCTTCTTCGAACAGGACGCCAGAATGAACATGCTGAAACGTCGTCTCGATGCGACAGACGAAAAGCTGCAGGAGCTGAAAACAGCCCGCAAAGCGGCAGCTAAGGCGCAGCGCCAGCAGGTCAAGCAAACGCGCGCGGATCGCGAGCGAAAGATCATGCTGGCCGGCGAGGCGTTGCTGCGGCGTGTCGATCGCGGCGAGTGGGATGAAGCCGATTTCCGCGCGATGATGGACGATTATCTGTCGCGGCCCGCCGATCGCGCGCTGTTCGAGCTCGACGATGTATAGCCTTTGATGTTCGACGTCGACGCACCGCACAGCCAGGTCGGCAAATGTTGATTTGATTCACGATGAAGGATGCCCGATGCTGCCAACGCTCCGCATGAACCGGAATTTTGTCGAGGCCTTGCTGGCCGAGCGCGCGCCCTGCTTTGCGATGGGACTCGTGGCCGAGGGCCAGACGCACTATGCTTGCCTGGCACTGCGGCCGGTGGATGACATTCCGAACGACGTAACACGCAGCGGTTTCAACTTTGGCCACTCGATACGCGGCACCGACGACTTCGAGGTCGTACACTTCGGCTTAGAGTTTTACGGCTACCGCATCTTCAATGCGCTGATCAATCCGAGCAACTTCATCGCCAGGACAATCCTGTCGCACATGGTCGACACGAAGGCGTTTTTCTTCTTCGCGGTCAACCCGTCAGGCGGTGTGACGGTGTTCAAGTCCGGCATCGGTGAATGCAGCCTGGACAGCATCGAGTCTAATCTCGAGCGGATACTGCGCTCGAGCACGTCCGATGCTCAGTACGACGCGGCGCTGACAACGTTCAGCGACCATCCAGATCCGGTCGGGCCGATGCTGCACTGGGTTTGCCGGGACTGCGAAGATTGTCTCGACCTGTCCCACAATGTAATCGAACTGGGCCCCGCGTAACGGTCCTGATGGTCCGTGTGACCGAGACCGTCATGTCACTCACCGGACGTCGCTCCAACATTCTTCGGCTGGAATAAGCCGATTAATGTTCACAATGTGGAACGACGGAATTTTCTGGGGTTCCGGCGTAGATCCCCATCCTTTTGATGCGGAATCTGGCGCTTTCATCCCGCCGCGTCCGTGAGGCCCAGACGCATCCGATAGTCCCCGAGCAACTGCTGCTCGTCGAACTGCGCTGTGAGCTTCGTCAGATCGGCGGTCAGCGATTCACGTGCTTCGCGCAGCCGCGTCAGTTCAGTCGCCTCAGTCCTCGCGGTGTTAGCAGCGCATCGTGCTCGGCCTTGGTGCGTGCGTGGTCGGCGAGCGACTGGTTCAACGTATTCTGTAACTACTTGCTGTGCGCTTGCAGCTCGCGTAGATGCCTTGTCGCGACGCCGGCTTCGGCGACGAGCCGCGCGCTTTCTCTGTTCAACTGGGTTATTTCATTTTGCTTGACGATCAGCGTTTGGTTCACCTGGCGCAGTTCAGCCTGCAGTTACTGAACCCCCAGCATCCTTGGCAGCGCGGGTCGAATGAAAATGCGAACGGGCTATCGAGACATCCCCAACGGCACCTACATTTCGGTGTACCAATTGGCTACTCAATACCGTGGCGAGGCGGCTGGATGGGCGACCGAGGAAAACCCTGAACCACGGAACGCCCGCCGAACGATTTCAGCAAACTGTTGCATCCACCGGTTGAATCCGCACGAGCAAGCGGTCATTCAAATGACAGTAATGTAGATCGTGTCGTCGACATTGCAATCAAGCGCTCTTTTTTCAACGTTGGCTGCACCGGCCCGTCGTCTGCTCACGTGCTTAATAGCATCATCAGCAAGGCGGTCGACACCGGTACGAACTTCCCAAATTAGATGATCTGCAGTTACGTCCGGTCCAGAAAACACGTCACGTCGTTGCGCACCGCCTTGCCTTAATCGCGCGACAACCTTCCCGCGTCGCCACACGCCATCTCACGCTGCGCAAGATCACGCTTCCCCTCCCGCAACCCGAGGTGAGCGCTTCCGTCTCACCTCGAATAGATCGCGACGCCACTCCTTATATAGCTCGAGACGTAACGCGCAGCGCGCTCGACCTCTCTGACTGGCGTCCGAGGATCCGCCTCATGGCGGACACGAGGTCGCCTGCCGCATCGGCCGGCAAGGACGTCGCCCGATAGGCGACGTGGAAATCCGGCCGCACCAGGATGGCGCCGGTGTCGATGATCTCGGAAATTCTCGCGAAGTCGCCGTAATGATCCTCGTAGGCCTGGCCAGGCCCAATGATGCGCACCGTCACTGCCACCCCGAGTTGCCGGCTCACGGCCGCCGCGGCATCCTGCCAGGCTGCGCCGCCAATCCCGGTAAAGAGAGTGAAGTTGCCCTTCCCGCAGAGATCCTTTGTTGAGATACGGTGTCCATCACCACTCGCATAGACCCAGACATGCGGCATGGGCGCTCCAGGCCGCGTCGACGCCTGGTGATAGAGCTCGACGTCGCGGAAGACTTCGTCCGGCGAATTGTCTGCCACGATCGCGGGACTGTCGTAACGCTGATTCATTTCGACGCCGTGGGCGTTGTAAACGTAATTGGTCCCGGCGATGGCCTCGCGTAACCGCGTGCGCTGCGCTTGCGCCTCGGGCCCAGGTTCCTTGCGGCGAGCCATGTTGCTCTTCATCTCGTCGGCGCTCTTGGCCTGCGGCAACCCCAGAGCCATCGCGATCGGCGGGAAATCCTCAAGCGACTTGTTCGCCCTGCAGACCACCTGCTTCGCGATCGGCGCCCGCTCGATCGTGTAGGTGTCCAGCAGGCTCTCGTCGGCCGTGCCGTTCAGCACCATGGCGATCTTCCAGGCGAGATTGAAGCTGTCCTGGATGGAGGTGTTTGAGCCGAGTCCGTTGGTCGGCGGATGCCGGTGGACCGCGTCGCCGGCGCAGAAGACCCGTCCTTGCTGCAACCGGGTCGCGTACATGTCGTTGACCGTCCAGGTCGAGATGCCCTCAATTTTCAGCGGCACGCTGTCATCGCCGATCAGATTGTGGACGATGCGGCGGGCGAAGGATTCCGAGATCTCCGGCGGGCCCTGCTCGACGTCGTACCCCCAGATCGCCAGCCATTTGTTCCACGGCCGGACCATGCGCACCACGCCGATGCCGAGACCGCCGATATCGGAGCCGGGCTGGATGACCCAGTAAAGGACCGATGGACGATGCGCGACGTAGCGGTCGAGATCAGCCTCGAACAGCAAGTTGATGGAACCGGACTTGCCCATGGTACCTTCGAGCGGCAGGTCCAGGTCTGACACGACGCGGCTGTTGGCGCCGTCGGCGCCGATCAGATATTTCGACCGGACGGTAAACTCTTCGCCATTCAGACGATCGCGCAAGCGCGACGACACGCCGTCAGCATCCTGTTCGTGTCCAAGATACTCTGTGTCGAAGCGCACCTTGCAGCCGTCGAGTGCGGCCGACTTGACGAGAATCGGCTCGAGATAGTTCTGTGGCAGGTCGCACATGGAGGTCGGCGAACATTCGTCGTAATCGGCGCGCCGGCGAACATCCGTCCCCCAGGTGCGAATCCGACCGAACTCCTCGCCGGCCAACGAGGCGCAGATGGTGTTCTCGCCCATTAGGTCATTCGGCGCGGCGTAGAGGCGGGCTTCAGCTTCGAGACCGAGATCACGCAGGATCTCCATTGTGCGTTGGTTGGTGATGTGGGCACGCGGCGTCGGAGCCGTCCAGTTGTACTTGTTAATGAGCATCGTCCTGACACCGTATCGCGCAAGCAGTGCCCCCGCCGAAGCGCCCGCCGGCCCGGTGCCAACGACCAGCACGTCGGTTTCGATCGTCAATGCCATGTCTTCCTCCGTCAATTGTTATGTCTCTCTCTTTGTGAGAAGAAACAGGGATTGTTCATCTCGCGTTCGGCCAAGTCGATTTTTTAAACTTCACCGTCTTTAACGCGCGATGAATAGTAAGGCTGAAGAGCCTTTGTTGCGCGCAAAGTAAAAATGAGCCACTTCGCGCAAAGAAAATCCGAGCCACCTCCAGTACAGTCGGCCTTTTTCGCGCGAAGGCTGGCGATGCTCCACAAGGAACAGTGGATGCAAATTCATGTGCTTCGCTTTAGCTTGAAGACCCGATGTCGACTTTGGAACGGGCTCTTCACCGCTACCGTACTAAACGCGGAGTGCAGGTCACATTATTTGAAATCCGGTCTTCGCCCACGAAACGCATTGACTAACAATGTTTCCAATGCGTCCGATTCCAGCGGACGCGGATTCGGATATTGGTCCCTTAGCGCGAGGTCGCGTACCCTCGGAATATCTTCAGGCCGCATACCGATTTCGGCGAGACTGAGTGGTGCTCCAGCATTTCTGGCGAGATCATATAGCGCGCTCGGGACGTCACTACTGCCGGCGACTTCCTGAAGCAGTCGCTCAGCTGGCGCGGCGTACGGCAGATTGTATGCCAGTGCGTGTGGTAGTACGATTGCATGTGTCTCCGCGTGGGGAAGATTAAGGGTTCCCCCAAGCGTGTGGCAGAGTTTGTGATGTAGCCCCATGCCCAAGTGGCACAGTGCAGTGCCACACATCCATGCCCCAAAAAGGGCATCCGTACGCGCTTCGGCGTCAGTCGGCTTTGCCACCAGGCGCGGGATTGCATCGAACAAGGCGCATATGCCCTGCTTACACATGGTCTCGAGAACGGGATTGAGGTCGGCCGAGTACAGACCTTCTGCGGCGTGAGCGATCGCATTCAAGGCGCTCGTCACCGAGATAGCAAGCGGCAAATCGACCGTGAGCAATGGATCATAAATCACGGTCTTCGGTAGCACCTTGGGGTCGCGGCCGGTCCTCTTCATTCCGCCTTCCGTGACACCCCAAATGGTAGTCATTTCACTACCGGCATAGGTCGTTGGTATAACCAGACTTGGGACGTCAAGGTTCATCGAAAGGATTTTTGCGAGTCCGGTGGTCGATCCTCCCCCGATCGCGATGATTGAGTCGGCGTCAGTATCGTTAAAAGCCCGCTCGGCTTTCTGGATGACGTCGACGGGAACATGCATCGTCGCGCCATCGAAATATCCAGCTACCCTGTCACCTATCGGACGGACGATATCCTTCGCTAACTCGCGTTGTTCCGGGCTGCTTAATACCAAGGGCCGGCGTGCGCCAAGGCGTCCTATTTCATCTGGCAATGCAGAAGCAGTGCCCGCCCCGAAGACGACCCTCGGGCTCAGGTAGTCAAGCGTGAACTTCTTCATGAAGGGTCCTTCAACATTGCAAGCAGTTCGAGCGTCCGAGCATTGGCCACAGTTGTCGCCGCCTGATCGAAATTTGGGCTGGATGACCGTGCAAATGAATGCCCCACTGGATACCAGTGCAGACTCAGATTTTTGTTTCGACCGAAATGCTCTTCGAGAATGCTACGGGCCTCTTCTGTGACATAGTGATCTTTGGTACCCATGTGGAACATCGCCGGTCGTGTAATAGCTGGCACCAGTGAGACCTTTTTTTCAAGTCCCACGCCGTAATAGCCGATTGAGCAATCGGCCAATGATCGCGCCGCCACATCAAACGCCAGCGCACCTCCCAGGCAGTACCCGACTACAGCGACACGACCGTTCGAGAAAGGGAGCGCACGAGCGTATTCAATGGCGCATGAAAGGTCATTGACTCCTGCCTCCATGTCAAAGTCGCGAAACAACGCAAGCGCCTGTTCCCGTTCCGATGGTACGTTTGCATCAAGCTCGATATTCGGCGCCTGTCTCCAGTACAGATCCGGACACACGCAACCAAAGCCCGCACCAACGAGCCATTCCACGGTTTCTCTTATGAAAGGCGTGATCCCGAAAATCTCCTGCGCGATCACGACGATGGGTGCGGAGTCCGTCGTCGGCTTTCCGAGGTAGGCACCAAAGCGACCACCCGAGCGCGACGTGATCTCAACGCCGTCTGATAACATATTTAGTCTCCAGTTACACATGCGCAGTTGCATTCGAGGCGATCCACAGCCGCGGCCTGCGCTGCGCGTTTTGCCTAGCTGACGCGTGCGTATTGGCGCACCTTGTCCTCGTCAAGCGTCATGCCGTGACCTACGCCAGTGGGAACCTGCAGTTCGTAATCCCGGATCTCGAGTGGCTCGTGGCTCAGCGTGTCTGCCAACACGAAGGGACCGATCAGTTCGCAACCGAACGGAAGCGATGGAACCGTAGAATAGAGCTGAAGTGCAACCGATGTGCCGATCGTCGAGTCAAGCATTGTTCCGCCATACGATGCAATCCCGCTTGCTTCCGCGACCGCTGCTATCTTTTGCGTCGCCGAGACCCCTCCCATGTTGCAAAGCTTCAGCGAAAAGACATCCACACTTCGGTCGCGCGCGAGATCGAATGCCGAGGCCAACGTACTCAGGCTCTCATCGGCCATGATGGCCACGCGGTTGTTGTCGGAGAGCCGCCTCAACGCTTGCGTATTTTCGCGGCCGACCGGCTGTTCGATGAGTTCCACGCCAAGCGCCTCCAGTTCAGGAATGTAGACGGACGCCACTTGCTCGTCCCAAGCCTGATTCACGTCAACGCGAAGGTAGGCCTTCGATCCGAGACTATTTGACAAAGCCTCCATATGGATGAGATCGTCTTGGGGCGACCGGAAGCCAAGCTTGACTTTGAAGCGATTGTGTCGTCGTCTTTCAATCATCTCGACGGCAGAATCGAGATCGCGTTTCGTATCTCCGCTCGCCAATGTCCAGGCAATCGGAATCGCACTGCGCAACGGCCCGCCAAGTAACTCGGCGATCGATACGCCTAACGCTCGAGCTTTGAGATCCAGTAACGCCATCTCGACCGCAGCCTTTGCAGAGGCGTTTCCGGTGACGGCACGCGCCATGGTTTGCAGTGCACCTGAAACGTTGAACGCATCAGTTCCGAGGAGGTGGGGCGCGAGATACCGTTCCACGATGATCTTGATCGTCTCCGCACACTCTGCGCTCCAGACGGGACCACCAACGCTTCCACCCTCGCCGACACCAACGAGCCCCTCCGAATACACCCGGACGATAACGTAGCTCTGCTGGTGCACGGTAGTGATCGACATCTGGATCGGCCGCTTGGTCGGCACATCCACGATCACTGCTTCAATCGCGTCAATCTTCACGGGTTTGCCCCCGCCTGCGCACGCGCGGGCTCGATAACGAAGTTGATGTTCATCAGGCGGACACCCTCTTCCACAATATCGGGAGTAATCAGACTAGACTGGACGCCGTTGCAACAGTCGTCCGTGATCCAATCTCCACCTTCGAAGTAGTACTGCGTGGTCAACGTTTCATATCCCGGCGCCTTCACCTTGAAATGTACATGAGCGGGACGCCACGAGTGACCACCCATGGTTTCGAGCAATGCGCCCGTGGGACCCTGATCCGGGATCTGATACGGCACCGGCATCGTTGTGCGCACGCGGAAGCTGCCATCGGTGCCCACCCTGAGCTTCCCTCGATAAAAATCAGTCGGGATGTCGTCATGGAAACCGCTGTACTTCCCATCGGGCGTCGAATGCCAGACATCAATCGTCACGTCCTCGACAACGCTCCCGTCGACCGCTTTGACCGTTCCCTGGATAAGCAAAGGCTTGTGGTCGTCCGTGTCGTAAGTCTTGAGCCGGTCATCGACCAGAGGGGCGTCGTCGCGATAGTAGGGTCCCTCGATAGCAGGCGTTGAACCTTCGCTAATACGAGCCTTCGTCGCAGCCACGGTGCTATTGAAAAAAACATCGCAAAGAAGAGCGGTTTCACGCTGTTCGGCTACTTGCATGAGGTAATGAACCGCAGTTCGGTATTC